>NZ_JBIAXP010000020.1:71276-202166 GCF_042896795.1 Kitasatospora sp. NPDC001261 | reverse complement strand
GTGGGGGCCCCCCCCCCCCGCCCGCCCCGGGGGGCCCCCCCCGCCCCCGGGGGGGGGGCGGGCGGGGGCCCCCCCCCGGGGGGGGGGGGGGGGCGGCCCCCCCCCCCCCCCGCCACACCACTGCCCCGGGCTCAGCGCAGGCCGGCGAAGAGGTCGTTCTCCGGGAGGGCCGCGCCGGTGGTGTCCCTGACCCGGACGAAGGTCTCCACGCCCATCAGCTCGGTGAACCGCTCCTTGCCCATCCGCAGGAAGAAGATGTTGTCCCCCTGGCTGGCGTGCGCGGCCAGGGCGTCGAACTTCCGGCCGCCGAAGGCGGTGGTGTCCACCCAGGTGCTGATCTCCTCGTCCGGCAGGCCGATCTCGGGCAGCTCGGCAGCCTCCACCGGCTCCACCGGCTCCACCGGCTCCGACCGCTCCCCGTCGGGGCCGGACTCCCGCATGACCTCCCCGAACCGCCGCACCGCCGAGTGCGGCACCGTCGTCCAGTAGACCTTCGGCGACAGGTCGACCAGTTCCAGCGCCGCCACCGTGATGCGGTGGGCCTGGATGTGGTCGGGGTGGCCGTAGAACCCGTTCTCGTCGTAGGTGACGACCACGTCGGGCTGGTAGTGCCGCATCAGTTCGGCGAGCCGGGCGGCGCCGTCCGCCACCGGCGTGTTCCAGAACGAGCCGGGCGCGTCGTTGCTCTCCCAGCCCATCATCCCGGAGTCGGCGTACTCCAGCAGCTCCAGGTGCCCGACCTCCAACACCTCGCAGCTGGCCTCCAGTTCCTTCCTCCGCATCGCGGCGACGGCCGCCGGGTCGTGCCCGTCCTCGCCGGGCTTGACCCCTCCCGGGCCGTCGCCGCACCTGCCGTCCGTACACGTCACGAGCACCGTACGGATGCCCTCCGCCGCGTACCGGGCCAGCACACCCCCGGTCCCGCTCGCCTCGTCGTCGGGGTGGGCGTGCACTGCCATCAGCGTCAAAGGCCGGTCAGCCATGAAAATCCATCCTCCGGTGTGAAAAATACTCGCCCCAGTCTGCGTCACGGAGACCGGCGGCCGCTCCCGATATCCCGCCCGGGGCGCCGGCCCGGCCCGGCCGCCGGGGTGACGGGCAGGCCCCGGCACCCGACCAGGGCGGCGGACCGGTCCGTCCCAACTGCGCGGTGTGGTGGCGATGTTCCCGGGCGGAACTCCGCCGTCCGGCACTGCCGGCCGACCGACACCGGATCGAGACCGACCGTTTCGCGCGTACCGGGCCCACCGCCGCCGCCGGTTCCCTACGCTGTGGCCGATTCACTCCGTCCGGCCGCCACGGCACGGGACTTCGAGGGGGAGCCATGGAACTCGACGCCTTCATGGAGCTGGCCGGCCCGCCGATCGGCGCCGCGCTCGCCGCGTACGGCGACTCGGTGCTGACCCGGGCCGAGGACGCGGCCGCGAGCGCCACCGTGGGCCTGGGCACCCGCATCCTCCAGCGGGTGTGGCGCCGGCGCGACGAGCGGCAGCGCGAGGCGCTGGAGTCGGACGTCGCCGAGGCGGTGCAGGACGACGCGAACCCGGACGCCCAGGCGGCGCTGCGGCAGGCCGTTCGGCGCACGCTGCGCCAGGATCCCGAACTGCTGGCGGAGCTGGCCGCCGCGCTGCCGCGGCCGGAGCCGTCCTCGGTCACCGTCGTGGTGTCGGGCCAGGGCTCCATCGTCAACACCGGTACCAACGAGGGGACGATGAGCACCAGGACGGTCGTCCACGGGGACGGCGCCCGGTGACGTCGTCCGTCCACCACTTCCACGGTGCCGGGCAGATCTCCAACGTCAACAGCAGCAACGACGGTGTGATGGTCACCCAGACCACCACCGTCGTGCTGCCCGCCGAGGCGCTGCGCTCGGCGGCCGACACCCCGGCGAACGGGCTGGTCCACCTGCTCCAGCCGAACGCCCGCTTCACCGGCCGGCAACGGGAACTGGCCGCGCTGCGCGAGGCGTTGACCGCCGAACGGCCCGGGCCCGGTGCGGCGACGGTGGTCGTGCACGGCTTGGGCGGGGTCGGCAAGAGCACCCTGGCGCTCCAGTACGCCCAGAGCTTCCGCACGGCGTACGACCTGGTCTGGTGGATCGACGCCTCCTCCCCGGGCGGTGTCGAGGAGGCCCTGACCGGGATCGCCCGGCGGCTGAGCCCCGCCTGGGCCGGGACCGCGCGGCCGCCGGAGCTGGCGGCCTGGGCGCTGGCCTGGCTCCAGCACCACACCGGCTGGCTGCTGGTGTACGACGACGTCGAGGACCCGGCACTGCTCGAACCGTTCCTGGGCAGCCTCACCCGCGGGCACCACCTGGTCACCACCCGGCTCGCCGACGACTGGGACACGCTCGGCGCCGCCTCCGACGGCGCGCTGCTCGCCCTCGACGTGCTCCCCCACGAGCAGGCGACCGAGCTGCTGTGGTCCTGGGTCGCCGAGTGGGACGGCTCCGATGGGTCGCGCTGGGAGGCCGGGCAGCTGGCCCGTGAACTCGGCGGCCTGCCGCTCGCCCTGGAGCAGGCGGGCGCCTACCTGCGCCGGACCCGTACCACCGTCGCCGGCTACCGCCGCCGGCTCGGGCTCCGACCGTCCGGCGCCCCGACCCGCCGCGACCCGCAGCGCACCGTCGCCCGGGTCTGGCAGGTCACCCTGGCGGCCGTCGCCGGGGACGACCCGGTCGCGGCCGACCTGCTGCACGCCCTGGCCTGGCTCGACGCCGACGGCTGCCCGCGCGACCTGGTGTCCCGGCTGGCCCCGGACGAGCTCGCGGCCGACGACGCACTCGGCGTCCTGCACGCCTACAGCATGATCGGCTACGCCTGGCGCGACGTCCGGGTGCACCGCCTGGTCCAGGGCGCGCTGCGGGCGGAAGCCCTCGCCGCCCGCCCTCCGGGCGGCGCTCCCCGGGGCCGGCGCGAGGCCGAACGGGCCGTGCTGGCGGCCGTCCACCCGGCCGGGAGGGAGCAGGAGCGCGACACCGCCGAGCTGACCCGCCTGGCCGGCCAGGTCCGCGCCCTGGCCGCCACCGACCCGGGGGACGACAGCGACCCGGCGGTGTTCACCCTCTACGCCGCCACCGCCCTGCTCCTGGAGGCCGAGGGGCAGAGCGTCCGGGCGCTGCCCCTGTACGAGGCGTACGACGCCCAGATCAGGCACGGCTTCGGGCCCGACCACGAGTTCGCGCTGGTGGCGGGCTCCGCCCTGGCCCGGGTGCACCTCGCGACCGGCCGCCCCGAGCAGGCCCTCGGCCTGCTCGAACCGCTCCTGGAGCGGAGCCTGCGGGTGCACGGCCCCGGGCACCTGACCACCCTCAACCTCCGGAGCAGCCTCGCCGACGCCCACCAGGCCTGCGGGCGGGCCGAGCGGGCCGTCGAGGAGTACGAGCGGGCCGCCGCCGACAGCCGGGACGCCCTCGGCCCGGACCACCCCAGGACCTTCAGCCTGCTCAGCGACCTGGCGGGCGCCCACGGGTCCCTCGGCCGGGCCGACCAGGCCATCGCGATCTACGAAGGCCTGCTCGGCCGGGAGGCCGCGGTCACCGGCGACGAGCACCTGCCCCCGGGCATGCTCCGGATCAACGCCCTGCGGCTGCGGAACAACCTCGCCGGGGCGTACGAGAACGTGGGGCGGTACCGCCGGGCGGTCGCGCTCTACCAGGAGGCGCTGGCCGGTCTGGAGGAGCTCTGCGGCCCCGAGCACCCCGACACCCTCAGCTGCCTGAGCAACCTCGGCTACGCCCACGAGTCGGCGGGCGACCTGGAACCGGCCGGGCGGATCTACCGGGACGTCCTGGCGCAGCGTGCGGCCGCCCTCGGCGAGGAGCACCCGGACACCCTGCTCAGCCGCAGCAACCTCGCCTACCTCTGCCTGACCACCGGTGACGTCGGGACCGGCCTCGACCTCTGCCGGACGGTCCTGGCCCAGCGCACCGGCGTGCTCGGCCCGGAGAGCCCCGACACCCTGGTCAGCCTCAGCATGCTGGCCTCCGCCCACGCCGCGGCCGGGGAGCCGGAACTTGCGCTCCCCCTGTTCGAACAGACCCTCCGGCTGCGCCTGGAGGTACTCGGCCCGGACCACCCCGACACACTGCGCAGCCGCGGCAACCTCGCGGCCGTCCACCACCGGCTGGGCGACCACCGCCGGGCCGTGCTCCGGTTCGAGGAGGTGCTCGCCGCCCAGGAGCGCCTGCTCGGCCCGGAGAGCCGCGACACCGTGCTCAGCCGGAACAACCTCGCGTCGGCCTGCCGGGCGGCCGGCGACCTGGAGCGGGCCCGGTCGCTGATCACCACCGTGCTGGAGCAGCGCACCCGGCTGCTGGGCCCGGACCATCCGGACACCCTCGGCAGCCGCGCCACGCTGGCCCGGGTGGACGAGGCCTCCGGCGACCTGGACCGGGCCGTCGAGGGGTACCGGGCCGCTCTCGCCGGGCTGACCGGGGCGGTCGGCCCGGACCATCCCACCGCGGCCCTGGTGGCGGACCTCCTGGCCGCCGCCCTGCGGACCCGCGACGCCCCGGGAACACGGCCGTAGGGTCCCCGCCCGGCCGACGGGCCGGGGCGCGACGGTTCTCCTACGATCGAGGCGACAGCGGACCCCAGGGACGGGCAGGTTCCCATGACCGACGACAGCACCAGCGGGATCGACCGGTCGAAGCCGAGCATCGCCCGTGTCTACGACTACCTGCTCGGCGGCACGGACAACTTCGCCGTCGACCGCGAGGTCGGCGACTTCTTCCTCCGCGAGCTGCCCGGCTCGGTGGCCTTGCCGTTCGCCAACCGGCAGGCGCTGATCCGCGCCGTGGGCGCGATGGCCGGTGGCGGCGTCCGCCAGTTCGTCGACCTGGGCAGCGGCCTGCCCACCTCCGACAACGTGCACCAGGCCGCCCGGCGGCACGACGCCGGCGCCCGCGTCGTCTACGTCGACAACGATCCGACCGTGCTCGCCCACGGCCGTGCCCTGCTGGCCGCCGACCCCCGCACCACGCTGGTCCGGGCGGACCTGCGCGAGCCGGAGGAGATCCGCCGCCATCCCGAGGTGCGGCGGCTGATCGACTTCGACGAGCCGGTGGGGGTCGTCTTCAGCGCCGTCCTGCACCACCTCGACGACGCCGAGCGACCCGCCGACCTGGTGCGCTGGTGGGTGGACCGGGTGCCCTCGGGCAGCCTGGTCTACGTCTCCCACTTTCGCTCCGGCGGGAGCTCCGTCGGGGACTCCGGCAGGAGCTCCGGCGGGACCGAGGAGGGCCGGCGCGCCGAACGGAAGCTGCGGGAGAGCTTCGGCCGCGGCCGCTGGCGCACCGACGAGGAGATCCTCGGCCTACTGGACGGCCTCGACCTGCTCGAACCGGGGCTGGTGCCCTGCCCGCTGTGGCGTCCGGAGCCCGCCGGCACCGGCGGGGTGCCGGCGGACGAGGGCGATCTGTCGGTGTGGGAGCGGCTGATCTCCTGCGCGCTGGCCCGCAAGCCCTGAGCGGCGGCGGGTCAGGACAGGTAGTCCTCCAGTCCGCCGTCGCGCCGGGTGTCCAGGGTGACGCAGTGGAAGCCGCCGCCGAGCACCCGGGAGTGCCGCAGCCGGTGCGGCAGGACGGTGATCCCGGCGTGCTCCAGCAGCTTGATCAGGCCCTCCTGCTCGGACTCGACGATCGCCGTGTCCGGGGAGACCATCAGCAGGTTCATGCTGATCCAGCTCTCGCTGAGCGCGTGCTCGGGCGCGTCGCCGGTGGGCTCGGCCGGCGGGCACCAGAGGACGTCCCAGCCCTTCAGCGGCTCCGGGACGGTCTCCGGGCTGATCCGCTCGGGGTTGAGCAGCACCAGGCCCGGGCGCAGCAGCGCGATGGTGCTGTCGATGTGGGTGTAGCCGTAGATGTCGCGCAGCGGGTGCAGCCGCAGGCCGCCGTCGCCGAGCAGGCCGAGGGTGGACTCCAGCCACCGCAGGCCGAGTTCGTTGCCGCTGCGGGAGACCTGGTAGAACACGTCCCGGCCGAGCCGCAGCACGTTCGCGGCGTCGAAGACCGGCTCGGCCTCGCCCAGCAGCGGGAGGCCGGCCTCGTCGAACTCGAAGAGTTCGTCGCCCAGTTGCGGCCGGGGGGCGGCCAGCCAGCGCGCGCCGCGGCGCAGGTAGTCCTGGAAGAGTCCGCGCAGGCCGAAGGCCTCGAAGTAGCGCTGCCGCATCGGGCTCGCCACCTCGATCAGCGTCTCGCCGACCACCAGGGTCAGGTCCCGCGGACAGTAGGAGTGGAAGCCGCCGTCGGCGTTCCAGAGCGGGGAGGCGAACTCGGCCGCGTGGTCGACCGGATCGGGCCGGTGGACGGTGACGCCGAAGCCGCGCAGGGTGGCCACCAGGTCGTCCAGGTCCTCCTCGGTCTCCTCCACGACCTGCCGCGAGTAGGGGCCGGCCTCGATCGAGGCGAGGTCGGCGGCGTTGGTCTTCGGGAAGCAGGACAGCCAGGAGGACGGCTCGGTCTGCTCGGGCAGCCGGGCGCCGACGGCGGTCCCGACCACGATCTCCCGCAGTGTGGTGAACTCGTCCCAGCTCTGGACCGGACGGGCCGAATCGGACATGACTCTCCCTTGACACGGGTTTGGGGGAAACACGGAGACGACGGCGGAGGCGACGGCCTGGAACCGTGCGGACGGATGCGCCGGACCGGCTCCGGCCGGCCACGACGTACGGGAAATCACCGGCGGGGCAACCGAGTTCGCCGCTACGAAGGGCCGGGATCGATCGTCAAGCTACCCGGACGACCGACGGCGACGCAAGGACCGTGATCGGCACCGGGAACACCCCGCCGACCGGCCGCCCGTTGTTCGACCCCCTCCCTCCGACGCTGATCAACACCGGTGGGAGGCGCCGCTCACCGGACCGGCGCTCACCACCGCCAGGCCCGGCGGATCCGGCTCCCGCCCGCCAGGGCCAGCAGCGCCCCGCCCGCCGCGGCGACCCCGGCCACCGCCAGGTTCTGGCGCTGCGCCCGGCGCCGGTCGGCGACGGCCGCCCGGGACGAGGCCGCGAGGAAGGCCCGCTCGACCCCGGCCGCGGCCAGCTCGCCGGCCGCCACCCGCCGCACCAGCTCCTCCAGCCGGACGCCCCGGTAGAGCAGTTCCGGGTCCTGGTCGGCGGCGGCCCAGCCCCGCGCGGCCGCGGTGAGCCGGCACTGCTCCCCCAGCGCCTCCCGGCCCTCCGCCAGCCAGTCCCGCAGCCGGGGCCAGGCCTGCGGCAGCGCCTGGTGGGACAGTTCGACGGTGTCCCGGTCGACCACCACGAGCCGGGCCCGGACCAGCCGCTCCATCACCTCGGGCACACCGGGATCGTCGAACTCGGCCCGCCGGGCCGGCTTGCGGGTGCCCTCGTCGCCGCCCGGAACCAGTTCACCGCCGGGCAGCGGCCCGCCACCCGGCGCCAGCCCGTCGCCCAGGGCCGCCGGACCGCCGGCGGCGTCCTCTCCGGCCCCGAGCAGCTCCCCGCCGAGCCGCAGGAACACCGCCCGCGCCCGCGCCTGGTCGGGCGCGTCCAGCCCGTTGTAGAGCGCCTCCGCCGTCCGGGCCAGCGCGCCCTCGAACCCTCCGGTGGCCTGGAACCCGGCCAGGGTGAGCGCGTTGCCGCTGCGCCGCCGCCAGGTCTCCAGCAGGGCCGCGGACAGCAGCGGGAGCGCGCCCGGCTGCTGCGCGGCGGTCGAGATGAGGACGGCCAGCAGGGCGCCCTCGACGGTGCAGCCGGACCGTAACGCCGGTTCGGTGATCGCCCGGCGCAGCTCGTCCGGCGCCGGACGCCCCACCGGCAGCACCCCGTGGCGGCCGGCCTCGGCCAGCCCCGGGTGCTCGGCGAGCAGCGGGCCGCACTGGTCGGAGCGGACCACCAGCACCACCCGGCACCGGGCCGGCGCCGCCACCGGCAGCCCGTCCGACGCCCCGTCAGGATCGCCCGCGGCGGTCGCCACCAGCGCGTCCAGGAAGCGCGCCCGCTCGGCGGCGTCCCGGCAGCGGGTGCGCAGCTGCTCGGCCTGGTCGACCACCAGGACCGGGTCCCCGGCCGTCGGTCCGGACCCGCCGCGCCTCGTCTCCCCGGCCCGCTGCCCGAGCCGGGCGAGCGCGAGCGCGTACGCCTCCATGGGTCGTTCACCGGGGGTCAGCAGCGCCACCGGGACACCGCCGTCGGCCGGGGGCCGGCCCGCTCCGCCCCCGGCCCCGGGTCTCCCGGTGGTGGCGCCGGTGACGGCACCGGTGGCGGCTGGCGCGCCGAGCCGGGCCAGCAGACCGGCTCTGACCAGCGAGGACTTGCCCGCCCCGGACGGCCCGGAGACGATCACCAGCCGCCGTTCGGCCAGCAGGGCCACCAGCCGGTCCAGCAGCGCCTCGCGGCCGAAGAACCGCTCGGCGTCGGCCGCCTCGAACGCGGCCGCGCCCGGGTAGGGGGCCCGTCCGACGTCCTGGGCGCGCCGCCGGGCGCACTGTTCGGCGGCCAGTTCGGCGGCGAGCAGCTGCCAGCGGTGCCGCCACTCCCGCACGTCCCCGCCGCAGGCCTGCACGTAGGCGAGGGTGACGGCGAGGCTGGGCAGCCGCCGTCCTCCCGCGGCCACCGACAGGCTGGCCGCCGAGCAGTGCGCCCGCAGGGCGAGTTGACGGTACGGCGGACGTCCGGCGCGCTCCCGCAGGGCCCGCAGATCGCCCGCGAAGCGCAGCAGCGGCCCGTCCCCGGGGTCCAGTGGACTTTCCCGACGCGGCACGACGGCCCCCCTTCTCCGTTGAAGCGGTGTCCTGAAACCTTGAGTGCCCACGCGCCACACGCGCCGCGTGCGCCTCGTGTCCATCCCCCCGTTGATTCATCATGCACAGGACCGTTGGCGTCAAACAATGGTGCGTACGGGTCGGTTGTTCCGAGTTGATGTTCAATGTCCAGCCGTACGGCGCCGAACAAAGCCGGTGGGATAGAACCGGAACCCGCAGCCCTCGCTGACTTCGGAGACATCCATGAGGTTCACGCGGTACTGCCGTTCCCTCCTGTCCACACCCGCGATGGCGGTGGAGCGGTACACCAAGAGCCACCAGTCCGGGGCCGACATCGCCATGGTCGATCTGGAGGATTCGGTCCCACCCACCCGGAAGGAGGAGGCCCGCCGGCTCGCCGAGGAGTTCTTCGCCCTCCCGTCCACCAAGCTCGCGCGCAGCGCGGTGCGCATCAACACCCTGTCCGGGCCCGACGGTCTGCGCGACCTGATCGCCATCGCCCGGTACCGGGTCAAACCGGACCTGGTCCTGATCCCGATGACGGAGTCCCCCCGGGACATCGAGATCGCCGCCGGCGCGCTCGGCGCGGACTGCCCGGAGACGGAGTTCCTGGCCGTCGTGGAGACCCCGCTGGGCATCGAGAACGCGCCCGCCGTCGCGGCCGCCGGGCACCGGCTGCGCGGGCTGGTCTTCGGCTCGGCCGACTACGCCTTCGCGGTCGGCGCCCGGCTCTCCTGGGAGGCCCTGGCCCACGCCCGTGCCCGGGTGGTCAACAGCGCCCGCGCCGCGGGGGTGGAGGCGATGGACGCGCCGTTCTTCGAGGTCACCGACCTCGACGGGCTGCGCCGGGAGGCCGGGCTCGCCCGGGACTTCGGGTTCAGCGGCAAGATCGCCGTCCATCCGCGCCAACTCGAGCTGATCAATGCGACGTTCAGCCCCGACGAGGAGCTGCTGGCGCGCGCCCGCCGGGTGGTCGCGGCGGGCCTGGAGAACGGCCGCTCGGTCACCGTGGTGGACGGCGTGATGGTCGGCATGCCGTTCTTCGAGGCCTCGCAGCGCCTGATCGAGCAGTTCGACCCGCCCCGGCCCGGCGGACCGCACGACCCGCAGCAGCACGCGCCCACCGACACCCCGAACCACACGACGGAGAAGTGACGATGACCGAAGAATCCATCCTCGGCCCGCGCCGGTACCGCAACGCCGAGGCCATGCTGGCGAGCGCCGACCCGGTCTGGCAGGCGGCCGCCGCCAACGGCCTGATCGGCGTCACGGTGGACTCGGAGTCCAACAACCGGCTGACGGTCCGCGAGACCGGCCACGAGTTCGCCAACATGGTCTCCTGCTCGTACCTCGGCCTGAACAACCACCCCGCGGTCCTGGCCGGCGCGGTGGACGCGCTGACCGAGGCCCGCGGCACCTCGCTGGTCCTCTCCACCACCAGGATCCGGCACAACCTGCTGGTGCGGCTGGAGGAGGAGCTCGGCGAGCTGTTCGGCGCGAACATCCTGCCGGGGGCGTCCTGTACCACGCTCACCGCCGGCATCCTGCCGCTGATCGCCTCCGGCCACCTGGACGGCACCTGCCAGGGCGGCGGCGGCCCCCGGGTGATGGTCTTCGACCGCTTCTGCCACTTCTGCATGGCGTACATGAAGCCGATCTGCGCGGACGAGTCGCTGGTGCTGACCTGCCCGCACAACGACCTGAACTACCTGGAGGACATCTGCCGCAAGTACCCGCGGGTCGCCTACGTCGCCGACGGCGCCTACTCGATGGGCGGCACCGCGGCCCTCGACGGGCTGCTCGAACTCCAGGACCGCTACGGGCTGTTCCTCTACATCGACGACTCCCACTCGCTGTCCATCGCGGGCGAGCGCGGCGAGGGCTACGTCCGCTCCCGGCTGGAGATGAACCCGCTGACGGTGATCACCGCCAGCCTCGGCAAGGCCTTCGGCACCAGCGGCGGCGTCGCGATGCTCGGCAACCGGGAGCAGTTCGAGTTCCTGCACCGGCACGCCGGCCCGATCGGCTGGTCGCAGAACATCCCGCTGCCGATGGTCGGCGCCTCGCTGGCCAGCGCCGCCATCCACCGCTCCCCCGAACTGGCCGAGCTCCAGGGCGCGCTGGCCCGCAACATCGAGCTCTTCGACGAGCTGCTGCCGACCACCTTCGCGGGCAACGGCCTGCCGGTGCGCCGGGTCGACGTCGGGGAGGCCGAGCGGGCGGTCAAACTGTCCGCCCAGCTCTTCGAGCGCGGCTTCTACAGCTCCGCGGTGTTCTTCCCGATCGTGCCCAAGGGCGAGGCCGGGCTGCGGCTGATGCTGCGCGCCGACATGGACGAGCGGCTGATCCGCGAGTTCGCCGGCCACGTCAAGGAACTCACCGCCGACCTCTAGGACCCGGGAGCAACCGCCATGGAAGGAACCGAACCCGCCGGCTACCGGCGGATCGGCGAGCGCCGCTACCGCGAGGTGGTCGGCCGCTACTACGAGGAGTTCGAGGTCGGCGAGGTGGTCGAGCACCGCCCCGGGCGGACCGTCACCGAGCTCGACAACGTGCTGATGAGCATGCTGAGCATGAACGACGCCCCGCTGCACATCGACGCCGCCTACAGCGCCCACACCCCCTGGGGGAAGCCGATCGTCTCCAGCCTGGTGACGCTCAGCATCGTCGGCGGGATGACCGCCCGCTCGACGAGCGGGCGCACCATCGCCAACCTGGGCTGGGAGAACATCCGGATGACCCACCCGGTGTTCACCGGCGACACCCTCTACGCGGAGACCGAGACCCTCGCCAAGCGGCTCTCCAAGAGCCGCGACGGGCAGGGCATCGTGAGCTGCCGCACCACCGGGACGAAGTCCACCGGCGAGCCCGTCGTGGTGTTCGACCGCAGCTTCCTCGTCCCGCTGCGCGGCCACGGCCTGGACGAGGTCGCCGGGTACTGACGCCGTGCCCCGTCGTGGCGCGGCACCGGGCCCGGCGGCTGAAGCCGTCGGGCCCGGTGCCTCCGGACGCCCGGTCCGGATCGGGTGCGGAGCTACCGGCGGGCGCCGTCAGCGGCCCGGCGTCAGCCGGTAGGGGTCCGGGGCGGAGCCCATGTCCGGCTCCGGCTCGTACGCCAGGTCCTGCGGGTAGTCCCGGTCCTGCGGGTGGCGGCGGGCCGCGGCGCGCCCCGGGCGGACCGGCCACCAGATGCCGCGGCCGAACAGCGCGGCCAGCGCGGGCACCAGCACCACCGACAGCAGGAAGGCGGAGAGCAGGATGCCGAGCGCCAGCGCGAAGCCGACCTGACGGCTCGCCGGGGTGGCGGCGAGGGTGGCGAAGGAGCCCGCCAGCACCAGGCCCGCCGTCGCGATGGCCGGGGCGGTGTGCCGCACCGCCCGGGCCACGGCCGCGCGGGCCGGCCCCGGCTGCTCCATCTCCTCCCGGATCCGGTCGCTGATCAGGATGTTGTAGTCGGTGCCGAGCGCGACGACGAACAGGAAGAGCACCAGCGGGAGCGTGAAGTTGACGCCCGGCTTGTCCAGGCCGTGCTGGAAGAGCAGCGCCGAGGCGCCGAGCGTGGCCGCGAAGCAGAGGCCGACGGAGACCATCAGGACCACCGGCGCCAGCAGGCTGCGCAGCAGCATCAGCAGGATCAGCGCGATCAGCGCGGCCGCGACCGGGAAGACGAGCCGCAGGTCGTGGTCGACGGCCTTCGAGATGTCGGCGAAGACCGCCGGGGTGCCTCCGACGTGGGCCGTCGTCCCGGCGGGCGTGTGCGCGGCGACGGCGGCCCGCAACGGCCCCGAGACCACGTCACGGGCCTGCTGGGACTGCGGGTCCGCGGTCAGGTAGAGGTCGATCCGGGCGGCCCGCCGGTCGTCGGCGAGGGCGGTCCCCGCCACCTGCCCCACGCCCGCGACCTGTCCGAGCGCGCGGGACAGGCCGTCGAACCGGTCCGCGCTGAGCGTGCCGCCGTCCTTGGCGGTGAGGTAGACGGTGGTCGGGTCCGACACACCGGCCGGCAGCGCGCGGGAGATCTCGGCCGCGGTGGCGGCGGCGGCCGTGCGCGGGCCTTCGGCGCCCTGGCCGTAGTCCATCCTGATCCCGACCGTCCCGAGGGCCAGCGCGCCCAGTGCGGCGACGGAGGCCACCGCCAGGGCCAGCGGCCGGCGCGCCACCAGGCCGCCCAGCCGGGCCGACACGCCCTCGCGCGGCCGACTCTGGAGCGCACGGGAGGGCCAGAACATCCCGCGTCCGCAGGCCGCCAGCAGGGCGGGCATCAGCGTCAGGCTGCCCAGCAGCATGACCAGGACCGAGACGGCGATGGCCGGGCCGAGCACCCGGAACTGCCCGAAGCTCGCCACCCCGAGCGTCGCGAAGGCGGCCACGATGGTCAGCGCCGCCGAGGTGATCGCCGTGCCCACCCGCCCCGAGACCTCCGCGGCCACGACCCGGACGGGCGTTTCGGGCCGCGCCCGCAGCTGCTCGCGGAAGCGGAACAGCAGGAACAGCAGGTAGTCGATCCCGATTCCGATCAGGACCACCTGGATCAGCGACGGGGTGCTCGGGTCGATCCTGATCCCGGTGAGCATCGCGGCGCCGACCACCGCGCCCAGTGCCACGCCACCGATCAGGGCGACCGCGAGCAGCGGCAGCAGGGCCGCCAGCACGCTGCGGAACACCAGCACGTTGAGCAGCACGATCAGCCCCATGGTGAGGGCTCCCATGACCTTCGCCATGGTCTTCCCGTCGTCCTTGGTGTCCACCGTGCCGGCCAGGCCGCCGGTGAAACCGGTGCGCAGCCCCGCGTCGTCGAACTGGGCCCGCGCCGAGTCCCGGAAGGCCCGGAAGAGGTCCTGCATCCCCGGCTCCTCGGGGTTGCCGACCAGCCCGACGGAGAGCAGCTCGAAGCTCTTGTCCGGTGCCACCATCGCCGGGGAGACCGCGGGGGTCTGCGAGTGGTCCCGCGCCAGGAAGGACGGCCCGTCCTCCTCCTTGGGCTTCGGCATGGTGACCCGCTGCCGGCCCAGCTTCTCGGCCAGGGCGCCGATCCGCTGGTGGTCCGCGGCGCTGAGCGGGCCGCCGTCCGAGCGGGCGACCAGCACGGTCACCGTGTCGGCGTCGGGCTTCACCCCGAACCTGTCCTCGGCGATCTTCAGCGCGGCGGCCGAGTCGTAGCTCGCGGGCAGGAAGTCGCCGACCCGGGTCTGCGTGACGCGGAAGATCAGCGCCCCGCTCAGGGCGGTCAGCGCGACACCCAGCACCGTCCAGAGGGCGATGACCTTCCATGGGTTTCTCGTCGAGAATCCGGTCAGGGCGCGGATCAAAGTGTTCTCCTGCGTATCGACTTGCGGGTGGACTCGGCACCGGGTTCCCGGCCGGTCTCCAGACCATCACGCGGCACCCCCCGGATTCGTCCGGGCACAGGATGAACGGAGGCGGGGCCCCAGGGTCCGGCAGCCGTCCGGGACCAGGACCGTGGTCCCGGTCCCGGACCCGCCTCAGGGGCCCCGTCGCGGCCGGTCGGCCGGTGCCAGAATGGGTCGATCACCACAGCCCGGCCGCGCCGCACCGGTCCGGCGGGCCACGAGCAGGGAGACGCACAGATGCGCCGGCGCCGACACCCCGAGCAGCCGATCTCCGGCGGGCCGCCGGCCTCCGACAGGCTGCCGGGCGCCGACAGGCCGAAGGGCGGCGACGCGGTGCCGTGGACGCGTGACGACGCGCTGGTCGCCGTCGCCGCGGCCGCCCTGGACCTGGTCGGCTACTCGCTCGGCAGCGTGAGTGGCGACGGTGGGCCCGGAGGCGGCGGTGCCACGGCGCTCGGCGTCGTCCTCATCGTGCTGCCGGCCCTGCCGCTGCTCTTCCGGCGCAGCCACCCGGTGTCGGCGCTGGCGGCCGTACTGGCCCTGGGCGCGGCGGAGAACCTCTCCGCACCGCCGTCGACCCACTTCGGCTTCGCCCTCTCGGTGGCCCTGTACTCGGTGGCCAGGGTCCGCACCGCCGCGGTGACGGCGCTGATGTCCGGCGCGACGGCGGTGGTGACGCTGCTGAACCAGAGCCACGGGCGGCTCCCCACGGGGGCGAACGTCCTCTCCGCCGTTCTCGCGGTCGCGGTCGTGGTCGGCACGGCCGTCGTGGTCAACCGCTGGCAGCAGCAGGTGGCGGCCCATCGCAGGCTGCTCGCCGACCGTGCGGTGGCCGAGGAACGACGCCGCATCGCACGGGAGTTGCACGACATCGTGGCCCACCACATCACCACCATGCAGCTGATGGCCGGCGGCGCCCGGGCCAACCTCGGGGGCGACACCGAGGTGGTCCGCGACGCCCTGGTCACCCTCGAGTCCTCCGGGCGGATGGCCCTGCGCGAGATGCGCCAACTCCTCGACGTCCTACGGGCCGACGAGGATCCGGAGACCGTGCCGAGCCCGCCCCAGCCCGGCGCCGACGACCTCGACCGCATCGTCGACGAGTCCCGGCTGGCCGGCCTGCCGACCGAGTTCGAGGTCAGCGGCCGCCCGCGACCGCTGCCCCCGACGGTGGGCCTGACCGTCTTCCGGATCGTCCAGGAGTCCCTCACCAACACCCGCAAGCACGCCGGCCCGGCCAGTGCCCACGTCCGGCTGACGTACCGTCCGGACCGGGTCACCGTCGAGGTGCGCGACGACGGCGCGGGCACCGGGACGGGCCCGACCGGGGCCGCGGGCGGAGCCACCGCCGGGGCGGCGGCCCGAACCGGGCACGGCCTGATCGGCATGCGCGAACGCGTCACCCTGCACGGCGGCACGCTGGAGACCGGCGGGCTCGCCACCGGCGGCTACCGGGTGGCCGCCAGCCTGCCGCTGGCCCCGGGCGAGGCGGAGGAGGCGCTCCGCTGATCCCGGCCCTCACTCCTCGCGGTGGACGTCCACCAGCACCTTGCCGATGGTCTCCCGCGCGGCCATCGCCCGGTGCGCCCCGGCCACCCCGGACAGCGGGACGGTCCGGTCGATCCGCGCCACCACCCGCTTCTCGGCGGCGAGCCGGAACAGGTGGTCGGCGACGCCCTCGAACAGCGCCCGGTCCGTCAGCACGTGCTTGAGCCAGAAGCCCTGGGCGCCCGCCGAGCGCTCGGTCAGCTCGCCCATCGTGAAGGCGTCCTCCACCCCGCCGCGCGCCCCGACCGACACCAGCCGCCCGAAGGGCGCCAGTCCGGCCAGCCCGGCGCGCAGCACCGGGCCGCCGACCGAGTCGAGGAACAGGTCCAGCCCGCCCGACTCCGCGAGCCGCCCGGCCAGGTCGGGGTCGGCCGGGTCGAGCACGGTGTCGGCGCCCAGCGAGAGCAGGTACTCCCGCTTCTCCGGGGTGGAGGACAGGGCGACCACCCGGCCCGCGCCCAGCTCCCTGGCCAGCTGCACCGCCAGGTGCCCGACCCCGCCGGCGGCCGCGCTCACCCCGACGGCGTCGCCCGGCCGCAGCCGCCCCGCCAGGGTCAGCGCGCCGTAGGCCGTCGCCCCCTGCTCCAGCAACCCCAGCGCCTGCTCGTCGTCCACGCCGTCCGGCACCTCCACCGTGTGCGCCGACTCGGGCGCGGCCACGTGGGCGTACCCGCCGCCGGTGCGCAGCAGCGCGACGACCCTCCGGCCGTCCTCCCGACGCCGCCCGACCACGTCGACGCCGAGCACCGCCGGCAGCGGGAACCTGAGGTACTCGCCGGTGCGGCACTCCAGGTCGGCGTAGTTGAGCCCGGCCAGGGCGACGTCGACCAGCACCCGGCCCGGGCCGGCCTCCGGTTCCGGCACCGTTTCGACGCTCAGCTCCTCCGGGCCGCCGTAGCGGTGGATCAGCGCGGCGCGCATCATTCCGTTCTCCTCCAGGTCGGGACTCATCCGGCGAACAGCGCGAGCAGGGCGCCCTCCAGGGCGCGGGCGGCCTCCGGGCCCTCGGCGACCGCGCAGTACATCACCGAGCCGTCGGCGGGCCCGAAGTCGGAGCTGAACAGCACGCCGGTGCCGCTCTCCCGGTCGAAGGCCAGCCCGGCCGCGCCGATCGCCGCCACGGCCTCGGCGAAGGACGGCACCTTGAGGCCGGCCAGCTCCAGGAGGTGGCGCGAGCCGCGGTGCTCGGGGCGCAGCAGGCGGCCGGCGTAGGCGTGGTGCAGGTGGCTGGAGCCGGTGAGCCGCGCGTTGGTCTCGTGGAAGTAGATCTCGCCCTCGGGGGTCAGCACGGCGTCCGCGCTGACCGTGCCCCGGTAGCCGATCACCCGCAGCGCCTCGCACAGCCGGGCGGCCTCGCGGACGAGTCCGTCCCGCGCTCCGGCGTCCGGGGTGACCGGCGGGGTGATCTCCCCGACCACCACCGGCCGCATGACCATCTCGCCGCAGCCGGAGAGCACGGCGCCCGTGTCCCCGATGACGAACTCGGCGTACAGCGGCGCCGAGTCGGCGAAGTACCGCTCCACCACGACCCGCTGGCCGCGTCCGCCGGTCAGCCAGGTCCACCGCTCGGCCACGTACGCGGCCACCGCCGCCCGGTCCGGCAGCGGCACCACCCGCTCGGCGCCGACCGGCTCCACCTTCTCGTCCCGGGCGAGGATCTCGTTGCCGAGGCCGCCCGCCTGGTACTCGACCTTCACCATCACGCTGTGCCCCCGCGCCAGCAGGTCCTCGATCGCGGCCTCGACCTCCGCGGGCGAGCCGGCCACCCGCCCGGGCGGGATCGGCACCCCGGCGCCGGCGGCCAGCGCCCGGAACCCGGCCTTGCTGTTGACCAGGGCGTTGCCGCCCTGCGCGGCGAAGGGCCGGCCGGGCATGGCGTGCCCGATCCCGAGCGCGTCCGCCAGCTCGGCCACCGCGCCGTTCGGCGAGACGGCCAGCACCTCGTCGACGGCGCGCCCGTCCAGCGCGCGGCGCAGCTCGGCGCGGAAGCCCGGGTCGGCCAGCCGGTCGGCGGTGAGCACCTGGTCGCCGTGGGCGCCGGGCGGCGGCACCACGAAGGCCAGGCTGTCGGCCCGTACGCCGGTCAGCCCGGTGACGTACGCCAGGTACTCCGGGTCGGGGCCGCAGGGCAGCACCAGGACGTCCCCGTCCTCGGCCCACCAGAGCATCCGCTGCGCCCCGCACCCGGCGAACAGCAGCTCCGCCGGCGGCGTCCCGGCGAGGTCCCCGACCATCTCCTCGGTGCGGTTGTTCGCGATGCAGAGCGTCGTCATCTGGTGAACCCTTCCGGCCTTCGCCGCTGTTGCGGCCCTGGTCCCACGTGCGGCACGGGTGTGGCGTGCGCTACCGGTGTAGCGCACCGGGGTTGTTCTGGTTCGGCGCTCGGTCATTGAACAAAAGGCCGAACAACCGGCGGCCCTCCGACCCGGGCCGGTCGCCCCCCGGAGCGGGCACCGCCCCAGCAGGGCGCACCGGCCCCAGGAGTACCGTGGGTGTGCTGTTCGACCGTCCCGGTCCGTCCGACCCGACCGGCCCGGCTCCATCCGCAGAGAGGGTACGAACTCCCATGACCACCACCGTCGCCGCCTACGCCGTGCCGGCCCCCAAGGCCCCGCTGGAACGTACGACCATCGAGCGCCGCGCGGTCGGCGAGCACGACGTGCTGATCGACATCGCCTTCGCCGGCATCTGCCACTCCGACATCCACCAGGCCCACGAGGGCTGGGGCCGGGCGGTCTTCCCCATGGTGCCCGGGCACGAGATCGCGGGCGTCGTCGCCGAGGTCGGCCCCGGCGTCACCGGCTTCGCGGTCGGCGACCGGGTCGGCGTCGGCTGCATGGTCGACTCCTGCCGCACCTGCGACAACTGCCGGGCCGGCCTGGAGCAGTACTGCGACGAGGGCCCGGTGTGGACGTACAACGCCGTCGGCAAGGACGGCCGGCCCACCTACGGCGGCTACGCCAAGACCGTGGTCGTCGACGAGAACTACGTGGTCCGCGTCCCCGAGGCGCTGCCGCTGGACAAGGCCGCGCCACTGCTGTGCGCGGGCATCACCACCTACTCCCCGCTGCGCCACTGGAACGCGGGCCCCGGGAAGCGGGTCGCCGTGGTGGGCCTCGGCGGGCTCGGCCACATGGGCGTGCAGATAGCCCACGCGCTCGGCGCCGAGGTCACCGTGCTGTCCCAGTCGCTGCGCAAGAAGGACGACGGCCTGCGGCTGGGCGCCGACCACTACTTCGCCACCAGCGACCCGGCGACCTTCCAGAGCCTCGCGGGCACCTTCGACCTCATCCTCAACACCGTCTCCGCGCCGATCGACTTCGCCGCCTACTTCTCCCTGCTACGCACCGACGGGGCGATGGTCAACGTCGGCCTCCCGGAGGAGCCGCTGGAGGTCGACATCCGGGCGCTGGGCGGCCGGCGGCGCAGCATGAGCTCCTCGGGCATCGGCGGCATCGCCGAGACCCAGGAGATGCTGGACTTCTGCGCCGAGCACGGCGTGGCGGCCGAGATCGAGCTGATCGGCGCCGAGAGGATCAACGAGGCGTACGAGCGGGTCCTCTCCAGCGACGTCCGCTACCGCTTCGTCATCGACACCGCCACCATCTGACGACCGGCCGGGCCGGTCCGGACCCCTTCGGAGGGGCCGTGCGACCGATCCTGGCCACCGGGGCCGCCGGCCGCGTCGTCCGGCGGCACGCCGACCGCTTCACGGGCTGACGGTGACCTGCTGCGGCCCGGTCCGCGGCAGGTCACCGTCACCTCAGCCGGGGATCAACGCCCCTGGAGGCGCTTGACGTTGTCGCCGAAGCTCCAGCCCTTCGAGCCGTCCCAGTTGATCGACCACGTCATCAGACCCTTCAGCGAACCGCTGAAGGCGTTCCACGCCTGGCCGACCGACCCCGGGTCCATGTAGCCGCCGCCCGCGCCGGGCTGGGCCGGCAGGCCGGGCACCTGCTTGTCGTACGGCACCCTGATGGTGGTGCCCTGGATGGTCAGGCCGTTGTTCAGGCAGGTGGTCTGCGCGGTGAAGCCCTGCACGGTGCCGGCCTGGTAGGAGTCGCCGGAGCAGCCGTACATGCTGCCGTTGTAGTACTGCATGTTCAGCCACCACAGCTGCCCGTTGTCGGCGTACTTCTTGACGATCGGCAGGTAGGCGCCCCAGATCGACCCGTAGTTGACGCTGCCGCCGGTGACGTACGCGGTCTCGGGGGCCATCGTCAGGCCGAAGCCCGCGGGCATCTGGGCCAGCACGCCGTCGATGATGCGGATCAGGTTGGCCTGGGAGGCGGACAGCGTGTTGATGTTGCCGCTGCCGGACAGGCCGGTCTCGATGTCGATGTCGATCCCGTCGAAGTTGTACTTCTTGAGGATCGGGACGACGGTCGCCACGAACTTGTCGGCCACCGTGCTGGAGCTCAGGTCGATGCCCGCGGCGGCGCCGCCGATCGACATCAGGATCGTCGCCCCGGCCGCCTTGGCCTGGCACATCTCGGCGGGGGTCGAGACCTTGACGTTGCTGTCCATGCCGTCCTGCCACAGCACGGTGCCGTCCGAGAGGATCACCGGGAAGGCGGCGTTGATGACGTTGTAGCCGTGCGCGGCCATCCGGCTGTCCGTGATGGGGACCCAGCCCATGCCGGGGTGGACGCCGTTCAGGGCGCCGTCCCAGTTCTCCCAGTACCCCTGGAGGACCTTGCCCGACGGCTTGGGCTTCGTGGGGCAGGTGTCGCTCGGCGGCGTCGTGGTGGGCGGCGTCGTCGTCGGAGGCGTGGTGGTGGGCGGAGTGCTGGTGGGCGGCGTCGTCGTCGGCGGCGTGCTGGTCGGCGGCGCGGTGGTCGGGGTGGGGCTGGGGCTGCTGCCGCCGGGGCCGGTGAGCACCACGTCGTCCGCGTAGAACGCGGGCTGCCCGTACCAGCCGTGCAGGAAGACGGTCACCGAGGTGGTGTTCGCCCCGGTGGTGAAGCCGACGCTGAGCTGGCTGTACGAGGGGCTGCTCGCCGTCCAGGTGGAGGCGTTGGTGACGCCGGTGCCGGTGGCGCCCAGGTAGACGTAGCTGCCCTGGACGTAGGCGCTCAGCGTGTACTGGGAGTTGGGCTGCACGCTGATGGTCTGGGTGCACTGGGCGGTGTCCTGGCCGGTCGGCGTGGCCTGGAGCGCGGAGGCGCCGGAGTGGACCGGGCTGCCGACGGCCGCGCCGGAGCCGCCGGAACAGGTCCAGTCGGAGAGCCCGTCCTCGAACCCGGGGTTGGACACCAGGTTGGGGGTGGCGGCGCCGGCCGTGACGGTGCCCGCCACGGCGATGCCGGCGCCGATCACGGCGGCGGCGCTCACCCCGGCGAGGGAACGCGTCAGGACGCTCGACCCGTGCCGGGCGCGGCCGGTGCGGGGGGCCTGCGACGCGCGTTCCACGGGCGCCTGCTGCGGGCGTGGACGACTCGGCCTTCGACGGAACATGTGGTGCTCCCTTCCCGCCGAGCGCCATGGACATGACCGACGCGTGGGGGCGCGACGCCCGGCTTGGGTGAGGTGGGGGACATGTGGGGCTGTGCCGGTCCGGATCGTAGGAGGGGCGGCAGGGCCCGTCAATAGGTCTGGACCATTTAAGGTCTGGACCAATCCCCCGGGGAGCGCCGAACCCCCGTACGGTCGGCGCTCCGGGTCGCGGTCGACCTGACGCCGGCCGACGGGGGTCGGCAGGGTGGATCAGACGGCCGGCCCGGCGGTCATCAGCGCCGTGATCTCCTCGGCCAGCTCCGGGCCGAGCTCGCCCCAGCCCTCCTTGTAGCCGTACACGCCGGCCAGGGTGCGGGCCTCGTAGTCGCCGTTCAGGATCTCGATGTCGTCGGCGGTGATGAGCGCCGGGTGGGCGACGCCGACGGCCGACGAGACCTTCATCAGCTCCTTGCGCAGGGTGCGCAGGTAGGCGGCGGCCCGGTCGGCCTTCGACGTCGGGTCCAGGCCGCGGGCGAGCCACGCGTTCTGGGTCGCGATGCCGGTGGGGCACTTGTCGGTGTGGCACTTCTGCGCTTGGATGCAGCCGATCGACAGCATCGCCTCCCGGGCCACGTTGATCATGTCGGCGCCCAGGGCGAAGGCGACCGCGGCGTTCTCGGGCAGGCCGAGCTTGCCGGAGCCGATGAAGGTCAGGTCGTCGGTCAGCCCCAGCTCGGCAAAGGTGCCGTAGACCCGGGAGAAGCCCATCCGGAACGGCAGCGACACCGAGTCGGCGAACATCCGCGGCGCCGCGCCGGTGCCGCCCTCGCCGCCGTCGACCGTCACGAAGTCGACCCCGCGGTCGCCGCGGGCCATCAGCGTGGCGAGCTCCTGCCAGAAGCCCGCCTCCCCCACCGCGCTCTTGACCCCGACCGGCAGGCCGGTCTCGGTGGCGATCAGCTCGACGAAGTCCAGCATCGAGTCGACGTCGCCGAACGCGGTGTGCCGCGACGGGGAGGCGCAGTCCTGGCCGACCGGGATACCGCGGATCCCGGCGATCTCCGGGGTCACCTTCGCGCCCGGCAGCATCCCGCCCAGCCCCGGCTTGGCGCCCTGGGAGAGCTTGATCTCTATCGCCTTGACGGGGGCGCCGGCGACGACCTCCTTGAGCTTGTCGAGGTTGAAGGCGCCGTTCTCGTCGCGGCAGCCGAAGTACGCCGTCCCGAGCTGGAGGACGAGGTCACCGCCGTTGCGGTGGTACGGCGAGAGGCCGCCCTCGCCGGTGTTGTGCATCGTGCCCGCCAGCGCCGCCCCCTTGTTGAGCGCCGTGACGGCCGCGCCGGAGAGCGAGCCGAAGCTCATCGCCGAGATGTTCACCACGCTGGCCGGCCGGAAGGCCTTGGCGCGGCCGCGCGGCCCGCCCAGCACCTTGGCCGAGGGCAGCGGTGCCTGCGGGTCGTGGGCGTCGGGGAGGGCACCGGCGAAGGTGCGCTGCTTCAGGTAGGCGTGCCCCTGGACGTGCTCGACGTCGACCTCGGTGCCGAAGCCGAAGTAGTTGTTCTCCTCCTTCGCCGACGCGTAGATCCAGGTGCGCTGGTCACGGCTGAAGGGGCGCTCCTCCTCGTTGGAGGTCACGATGTACTGCCGCAGCTCCGGCCCGATCGTCTCCAGGAGGTACCGGGCGTGGCCGACCACCGGGAAGTTCCGGAGGAGCGCGTGCCTCTTCTGGACGAGGTCGCGGGCCGCCAGGACTGCCACCGCTGTCGCGGCGACCGCGCCGATCTTCCGGGCTTGCATGAACGTTCCTCCTAGATGCACGACTCCAGCGTCTGCGGTGGAGTCGTGGTGCCGTGTGGGTGTCGGACGGCGAGCCCCCCGGCCACAGCGGCCGAGCGGGCGGCACCGTCCGTCGGAGAATCCGACACGATGGTAAAAGGCCACCCGAACAGGCAAACGGCCAGGGGGTACGGCTGCCGCTCCGGCGGCGGGCCCACCGCCGGAGGTCGAGCGCCGCGGCGGAGCGAAGAACTCCGCCGCGAACGCCCCCGACTGCTCACCCGGACCTGCCGGTTCAGCCGGAGTCACACCGCCGGACACCCGCCGCGGCGGACGTCAGCCCGGACCCCGTACGGCACCCGGCAGGCGGTCTCAGTAGAACCAGACCGAGAGCCGGGCCGTGGTCGGGGCCACGTCGCAGAAGTAGCTGACCGCCTCCCCGCGGGCCACGTAGGCCCGGCCGGCGGCGTCGCACGCGGCGCCGCTCGGGTACATGCCGATGTAGGTGTATCCGGTCGTCCTCGTCGTGGACGCCTGGGCGGCGGGAGCGGCCGCCAGGCCACCCGCAACCGTCAGCAGTCCGGCCAGGGCCATGGTGGAAACCGCTGTGCGCAATGCCATCTCGGTGGATCCTCCCTCGGGCGAGAACGCCGGAGTCCGCTTCCCGGCGCTCGGCGGCGAGCCTTCCGGAATCCCGGATTCGGGGCAATGGTAGAGACCAATTTGGCAGAAAACAGCCCACCGGCACGGCCTGGACCGTCGCCGCTGCCGCACCACGACGGAGGGGCTGTCCCCGAGCAGGACAGCCCCTCCGCGGGCACGGTCGTCAGCGGGCTCCTACCGGCCGGCCAGCGGGGCCAGGGAGCCGGGGTAGAGGTACTGCTGCGGGGGGATCGTCGTGCCGTGGGCCCAGGCGTCGAAGAAGCCCTTGAGGTCCTTGCCGGAGACCTTCGCGGCGAGGGCCTCGAACTGGGGGAAGGAGGCGTTGCCGTAGGCGTGGTCGGCGGTCCAGCGCTTGAGGGTGCCGAAGAAGGCGTCGTCCCCGACGGTGCGCCGCAGGGCGTGCATCATCAGGGAGCCCTTGAAGTAGAGGGCCGGGGCGAGTTCCTTGCCCTGGCCGGGGTCGTACAGCTTGGTGGACCAGAACTCCGGCTTGTTCCGGTTCTCCTGGACGGTGGGGGCGTAGAAGCCGGTGTCGAGGTCGCTGCCCTGGTGTTCGTCCCACAGCTGGTTGGCGTACTGGGCGACGCATTCGGCGATGCAGCCGTCGCGCCAGTCGGTGAACGAGACGCTGTCGCCGAACCACTGGTGGGAGATCTCGTGGACCGCCGCGGCGTCCCAGAAGTAGTTGGTGTAGGTGGGCCGGCTCTGGGTCTCCAGGTCCGGCGCGCCGGTACCCGACTCCTTGGTCCAGCTGCGGACGATGGCGCCCGCGGAGGAGAACGGGTACGGGCCGAACCTGGAGGCCAGGAAGGCGATGATCTCCGGCTGCTGGGCCTCGGTCGCCTTGGCCACATCGTCGATCGGCACGTCCGGGCCGTAGGCGGTGATGACCGGCGTCCCGTCGGGCAGTTCCGAGCGGTGGACGGTGAACTTGTCGATGGCGACGGTGCTGAGGTACGTCGCCATCGGCTTGTCCTCGCGCCAGCGGAAGGTCGTCGAGCCGTCCTTGCCGGTGGTCGGGCCGGGCCGGCCGTTGCCGATGGCCGTCCAGCCGTCGGGGACGGTCGCGGTGAGCGAGAAGGTCGCCTTGTCGGACGGGTGGTCGTTGGACGGGAACCAGGAGGTCGCGCCGTGCGGCTCGCCCATCGCGTTGACGCCGCCGGACACCAGCTGGTGCCAGCCCTCGGGGTCGGGCTTGCCCGCGTACACGACCCGTACGGCGAAGGTGGCGCCGCCGGCCACCCGGCGGGCGGGCTCGATGTCCAGCTTGTGCTCGCCGGAGCGGGAGAACGACTTGGCCGGGGCGCCGTTCACGGTGACCGAGGCGACCTGGAAGCCCTTCAGGTCCAGGGAGAGGCGGTCGAGGGGGCGCAGGGCCCGGGCGGTGACGGTGGTGTCGCCGTCCAACCGGTCGGGGTGCGCCGGGTCGTAGGCGATCCGGACGTCGTAGTTCGCCACGTCGTAGCCGGTGTTGCCGTCCTCGGGGAAGTACGGGTCCCCGATGCCGGCCGCTCCCGCGGGGGCGGCGGTCAGGGCGACGCCGAGGGCGGTGGCGGCCGCGACCAGGGTGGCGGCCTTGCGGCGGTGGTGGCTCAGTGGTGCGCGCATCTGTGGCTCCTGGAGGCGACGGGGAATCAGGGTCGGGCCGTGGCAGCGGAGGCGGCGTACTGCCACACCACGCCGATCAGCGCGTTGGTACTGGTCGCCTGCGTCGCGGGGTCGACGTTGGCGAGGTCGTCGCACGCGCTGTGGAGGCAGTCCGAGACGCCGCTGCTGAAGCCGGACGTCGGGATGCCGGCCTTCCCGAACGACTCGGTGTCGGAGCTGTCCAGCGGGATGTCGAAGGTGGCGAAGCCCCGGCTGCCGAACCAGTTCTCGAAGGCCTTGAAGGCCGCGGCCCCGCCGTTCTTCTCGTCCTTCACCACGAGGTACTGCTGGAGGTTCTTGCTGCCCGCCTGGTCGAGGTTGAGGTACAGGTCGATGGCCTTGCGGTCGTCGACGGACAGGTTCTTGACGTAGTCCGCCGAGCCGACCAGCCCCGCCTCCTCCGCTCCCCACCAGGCGAACCGCAGGTGCCGTTCGGGCTTCAGCCCGGCCTTGGCGACCTGGAGGGCGGTGGTCAGGACGGCCGCCGAGCCGGAGCCGTTGTCGTTGATCCCCGGGCCCATCGGGACGCTGTCCAGGTGGGCGCCGGAGAGCAGCACGTGGTTCGGGTCGCCGCCAGGCCAGTCGGCGACCAGGTTGTAGCCGTCCTTGCCGTCGTGGGAGAAGCGGCGCAGCTGCGTCTGGAAGCCGGCCCGGTCCAGCGCCCGCTTCACGTACGCCACCGACTCCGCGTACCCCCGGGTGCCGTGCGCGCGGTTGCCGCCGTTGTGGTCCGCGATCCGTTGCAGGGCCTGGAGGTGCGGCATCACCTCCGCCGCCGTGACGGTCGGCGCGGCGGCGGGAACGGCCGTGGCGGCGGCGGGGGTCGGCCCCTGGGTGGCGGCCGTCGCCGCGACGGCGGGGACGGTGGAGAGCAGCAGGGCCGCCCCGAGGGCGCGGGCGGTGAGGGACACCGGACGGGAGGAGGGCATCAGGCGGGCGCCTTTCGCAGCAGGGTCCGGGGCACGTGCCCCGGCGGATTCCCCCACCCTGGTCCGGAGATGTCAGGAACTTGTCGGGAGGCCGTCCCGAACCGGTGGGGGTGCCCTCCCAAGGCGCTTTACGATCATGGTCATGTGCGCACACGTCGTGGTTGCCGAGGACGATCCCAAGCAGGCGGACCTGGTCCGGCTGTACCTGGAGCGGGAGGGTCATCACGTCGTCGTCGTCCACGACGGCCGCTCCGCGCTGGAGGAGGCCCGCCGAGGCCCGACCCAACTCCTGGTCCTCGACGTGATGATGCCCGTCATGGACGGGCTCGACGTCTGCCGCGCCCTGCGCGTCGAATCCGCCGTCCCGGTGCTGATGCTGACCGCCCGCACCACCGAGGAGGACCTGTTGCTCGGCCTCGACCTCGGCGCCGACGACTACCTCACCAAGCCGTACAGCCCCCGGGAACTCGTCGCCCGGGTCCGCGCCCTGCTGCGCCGCGGCTCCCGACCCCTCCCCCAGTCCCTGCCCCTGGACTCCGCCACGCCCCCGGCCACGCCGACCCCGCCGCCGCCGGGCGTGCTGACCGCCGGGGCCCTCACCGTCGACCCGCTGCGCCACGAGATCACCGCCGACGGACGGCCCGTCAGCTGCACCCCCGGCGAGTTCCGGCTGCTGGAGGTGCTGGCCGCCCAGCCCGGCCGGGTCTTCACCCGCGCCCAGCTGCTGGAGCAGCTGCACGGCATCGACCGGTACATCACCACCCGCACCGTCGACACCCACGTGATGAACCTGCGCCGCAAGATCGAGCCCCAACCACGGCGCCCCACCCGGCTCCTGACGGTCTACGGCATCGGCTACAAGCTCGCCGAGGAGCCGCACGGTGCGTCGTGACGCCCCTCCCCGCCGGACGCTGCTGCTCCGGCTGCTCGCCCTCTCCGCCCTGGTCTCCCTCTGTTCCATCGCCGCGACGGCCTGGCTGACGGCCCGCACCACGACGGGCGCGATCCGGCAGGAGCAGCACCAGGTCCTCGCGGACCAGGTCCGGATCTACCACGAACTGCTCGGCTACGCCGCGACCCACCCCGACTGGACGGGCGCGGAGCCGACCGTACGGAGGCTCGCGGCCGACACCGGGCAGCGCATCCTGCTGGCCACGCCGCGCTTCGAGCCGGTCATCGACTCGGCGACCGCCGCACCCGCCGCGGCCCCCTCGGCCACCGCCGCCCCGGACCCCGCCGCCGGCCGAACGGCCCTGCCCCGTACGCCCACCACCACCGTCGACCCGCTCTCGGTCGACCTCGCGATGCTGCCCGACGCCCCCGCCGACCGGATCGACGCCCGCGCCGTGGGCCCGTTCCGGATGACGGCCACCGAGCGCGCCGCCATGGAGGAGGCCGCCCGGGACCGCGCCGACTGCCTGCGGTCGGCCCTGGGCGTCGAGGCGACCGTCACCGACGACGCCGCCGGACACCCCGTGGTGAACGTCCCCGGCGGCCAGGCGGCCTCGGGTGTGCGCTGCGCGTCACCGCAGGTGCTGGACGCCCCGACCGGCACCGAGAGCGCCGCTCTCGCCGACCTCACCGGGCTGGTCAACGCCTGCCTGGAGCGCCAGCGGATCCGGCCCGTCCAGCTGTCCCTGTCGCTGCAGTGGGCCCCGTCCCTCGACCGGGAGCAGGAGCAGGTGGCCTCCGCCTGCCTCGCCAACTCCCGTCGCCAGCAGCTCGTCCGGTACGTGGCTCCGCCCGTGCTGCTGTTCGTCGGCGCGCCCTCCGGCACGGCGGAGCCGGCCCCCGTCCTGTCCGCACCCCACCGCGGCCGGGTCGTCGAGGTCGCCGCGCTGGTGCTGGCGGTCACCGTGGCGATCACCACGGCGGTCGGACTGCGGCTCTCCCGGCCGCTGAACGCCCTCACCCGGGCCGCCCGGCGGATGGCCGACGGGGACCTCTCCGCCCGGGTGACCGCGACCGGCCGGGACGAGATCGCCGGACTCGCCGCCGCCTTCAACGCCATGGCGGAGCGCCGCGAACAGCTGGAGGAGCTGCGCCGCGCGATGGTGGGCGACATCGCGCACGAGCTGCGAACCCCGCTGAGCAACATCCGCGGCTGGCTGGAGGCCGTCGAGGACGGCGTCGTCACCGCCGACGGCGCCCTGACGAGTTCGCTGCTGGAGGAGGCCCTGCTGCTCCAGCACCTGATCGACGACCTGCGGGACCTCGCCGCCGCCGACGCCGGCGAACTCGCCCTGCACCGCGAGCCCGTGGACGCCGAGGACCTGCTCACCCAGGCCGCCACCGCGCACGGCGCCCTGGCGCAGGCGTCGGGCGTGACCCTGGTCGTCGACACGGACACCGCCACGGCCCGGTACGAGCTGTCCGCCGACCCGGTACGCCTGCGCCAGATGGTCGGCAACCTGGTGGCCAACGCCGTCCGCCACACCCCGGCGGGCGGCACCGTCACCCTGCGGACCCGTCCGGAGGCCCACGCCCTGCTCATCGAGGTCGCCGACACCGGCAACGGCATCGCCCCGGCGGACCTGCCGCTGGTCTTCGAACGGTTCTGGCGGGCCGAGAAGTCCCGCAACCGCCAGAGCGGCGGCAGCGGCCTCGGCCTCGCCATCGTCCGCAAACTCGCCGAACTCCACGGCGGCGACGTCCACGCGGCCAGCACCCCCGGCACCGGCTCGGTGTTCACCGTACGCCTCCCCCGCACGGCGGCCGCCCCACCGGAGCCCCTCACCGGCCGGCGGAGCCACCGCTGAGGGCGCTCGGGCCATCGGGCACGGGTGCACGGCGCGGCGGGGCCGGAGAAGGGCCCGCCGCGCCGGACGCCCCGTCATACCGGGGTAGCACAGCGGACTTGGCACCCCTGTATGACGGTTTCCGCCCCGCCTCGCCCGTACCGTCGCCCGTGTCGAAAGCGACGACGGAAACCGAACAAGGGGGAAACCACGATGAGCGGGCGAGGACGGGCCGTGGCGGCGGTGCTGCTGGCGGCGACGGTGACGTTGGGTGTGGTCGGCGCGCCGGGCACGGTGGCGGCGGCGGGGCCGGGCGCCGGGCAGCAGGCCAGGGCCTGGCTGCCGCAGCCCACCGGGCCGTACCCGGTCGGCACGACGTCCCTGCAGCTGACGGACGACCGCCGGGACGACCCCTGGAAGCCCGGGCAGCACCGCAAGCTGATGATCAGCCTCTGGTACCCGACCACCCGGGCCGCCACCGGCGACGACCGCGCACCGTACATGGTCCCCGCCGCCGCCGACCACTTCGGCAGCGCCGGGAGCGTCGGCCAGAGCGACTACCGGTTCGAGCCCGGCCGCACCGACTGGGCGGGCATCCGCACCCACGCCCGCGCCGACGCGCCCGCCCTCCCCGGTGGCAAGCGGCCCGTCGTGCTGTACTCGGCGGGCTTCGGCGACCCGCGCACCTGGGGCACCGGCCTGGTGGAGGACCTCGCCTCGCGCGGCTACGTCGTCGTCACCGTCGACCACACCTACGAGGCCTCCGAGGTCGCCTTCCCCGACGGGGACCTCGCCACCTCCGTCTTCCCCGCGCTGCTGGCCCAGCCCGGCCTCGACATGAGCGCCCTCCTGCGCAGGATGCTGCAGAGCCGGGTCGACGACACCCGCTCCGTCCTGGACCGGCTCGACGGGCTGCGCCACGACGAGCGGCTGCCGGCCGGCCTCGCCGCCTCCCTCGACCTCGACCGGATCGGCATGGTCGGCCACTCCGGTGGCGGCTCCGCGGCCCTCCAGACCATGCACGACGATCCGCGCCTCAAGGCCGGTGTCAACCTCGACGGCCAGCTGCACTTCTCCAACCCGGACGGCTCCGGGGTCCAGCTGCCCCTGCCCACCGCCGCCGAGGACGGCCTCACCCGGCCCTTCCTGCTCATGGGCACCCAGGACCCCGAATCCGGCAGCTACCACCGGCAGCCCGGCTGGGACGCCCTGTGGCGGCACAGCACCGGCTGGCACGCCGACGTGACCCTCACCGGCTCCCGCCACGGCTCCTACACCGACGCGCAGTCCCTGCTGCCCCAGCTCGCCCGCCAGGGCGCGATCAGCGGGACGGACCTGACCGGCGCCGTCGGCGACGTTCCCCCGGACCGCGCGGTGCTGGCCACCCGCTCGTACGTCGCGTCGTTCTTCGACCGCTGGCTGCGCGGCCACGACGACCACCTCCTGGACGGCCCGTCGCCGCGCTTCCCCGAGATGGTCTACGAGCGGTAGCGGCCGCCCCGGGTGCCGGGGGCGGGCCGGTCAGAGCACCTCCCGGAGGGCCGCCGCGAAGGCGGCGGCGTCCGGGAAGCCGATCGCCGGCTGCTCGCGGAGGGCCTGGTCGACCACCTCGGCGAGGCGGCGCGGGAGGTGCGGCGCCACCTCCCGCAGCGGGGTGGCCGGGGTCTGCAGGACGACCTGCCACGGGTCGGTGCCGGGCGGGAAGGGGCGGGGGTAGCGTCCGGTCAGCATCCTGTAGAGGCAGGCGGCCAGTCCCCAGACGTCGACCTCCGGGGTGGCGTAGCGGAAGTTGACGATCTGTTGGCGGGGCATGCAGGAGGGCTTGCCGGCCGTGGTGCCGGTGCGGGTCAGGCCGCTGAGGCCCGCCTGGTCGAAGGCCTTGGCCAGGCCGAAGTCCGCCACCTTCGCCACCGGTCGGCCGTCCGGCCCGTGGTCGAGCAGCAGGTTGCCCGGGCTGAGGTCGCGGTGGACCACGCCGGCCGCGTGGGCGTGGGCCAGTCCCGCCAGCGCCTGGAGGGCGAGCGGTACGGCCTCGTCCGCCGGCAGTCGCCCGCCGCGTCGGCCCAGCAGGTCCTCGACGCTGCCGCCGCGGCAGTACTCGAGGGTGAAGAAGAAGGTGCCGCCGGCGAACCCGACCTCGTGCAGGGTGACGATGTTCGGGTGGTGCAGGGTGCGGGTGACGGCGACCTCGCGCAGGAACAGGGCCCGCGCCCGGGTGCTGGCCGCCACCTTGGGCAGCATCAGTTTCAGTGCCACCTCCCGGCCGGTCCCCCGGTGGCGGGCCAGGTGGACGGTGCCCATCCCGCCCCGGCCGAGCTGGGCCGACAGCTCGTAGTCGGCGAGCGAGGCGACCGCCCCGCCGCCCTGGCGGGCCAGCGCGAGCAGTTGCCGCAGCACCATGCCGGGCTCGGCCCGGCAGGTCGCGCAGACGTAGCTGCCGTCCCGGCCGTCGGCCTCGTCCGCCGTGTCCCGGCCGCAGGCGGCGCAGCGGGCCGGTCGCAGGCGCAGGGTGGGGGCGGACCGGCCGACCCGGAAGACGGTGTCGCCGATCCGGATCTCGTCGCCGTCGGCCAGGTCGTGCTCGGGGAGGTCGAGTGCCGCGCCCTCCTCCGGGCTCTGGTTCCGGGCGCGCTGACCGATCTTCCTCCCGTTGACGTACGTCCCGTTGAGGCTGCCGAAGTCGCGGATCCGGATGTCGGGCGGGTTGATGTCGAGCAGGCAGTGGTGCCGGGAGACGGTGCGGTGGCGCTCGTCGTCCGGCAGTCGCGGCATGCACTCGGCGGCGCGGCCGAGCAGGCAGGTGGTGCGCTCGGTGAAGACGTGCTCGTCGCCGGTCCCAGGGCCGCCCACCTGGTGGAGGACGACCGTGGCCTCGCTCATGCGGGCCGCCCCGGGCCCTGCTCCGCCATCCGTGTCAGGTGCCGCTGCGCCTTCGCCGATCCCCGTCGGGCGGCCTGCCGGTACCACTCGGCGGCCCGCTCGGGCGAGCCGGCCTCCAGCAGTTCGCCGAGGTTGAGCATGCCCATCGGCTCGCCCGCCTCGGCCGAGCGACGGAACCACTCCTGGGCCTCGGCCACCCGGTCGCTGTAGCGCAGGACGGTGCCCAGGTTGTTCATCGCCTGCGGGTGCCCCTCGTCGGCGGCCCGCCGGTACCAGAGCTCGGCCTCGGGCTCGCGTCCGGCATCCTGCACCAGGTACGCCAGCGAGTACATCGCCTCCGCGTTCTTCTTGTCGGCGGCGGCCCGCAGCCACCGCTCGGCCTCGGCGGTGCGGCCCGCCTCGGACAGCAGCACGCCCAGGATGTACGCGGCCTGGTCCTCGCCCTGTTCCGCCGCTCCGCGGAACCACCGCTCGGCGTCGGCCAGGCGGTTCTCGTCGACGGCGCGGAAGCCGGCGCCGACCATGGCGGGAGCGCAGTCGAGTTCGGCGGCGCGCTGCTGCCAGGACGCGGCCTCGGCGGCCCGGCCGGCCTTCCCCAGCACCACGGACAGGTTGTGCATGGCCAGCGGTTCGCCGAGCTCGGCGGCGCGGCGGAACTGCTGTTCGGCCTCGGCGTCACGGCCCTCGTCGAGCAGCCGGGCCCCCAGACGGATCAGGGCCTCGGCATCGCCGGACCGGGCCTGCCGTTCCTGCCGGGCGACCCGGCTGTCCAGCCCCGGGTCGCCGCTCAGCTCCATGATCGCCCGGGTCAGCGGCGCCAGGTCGCTCCCGGCCTTCCCGGACGCCTTCGCGGACGCCTTCTCGGACGCCTTCTTGCTGCGCTTACGGCCGAACCACACGACGGCCTCCCCTCTCTCCTCGACGCTCCCGTCATGATTGCCGACGGACCGCCAGCTCCCAGTCCAGGCACCAGAGTTGAACGGAACCGTCACCGCGGACGCACACCGCCGAGCCGCCGTCCGGGCCCGGTTCGACCCCGGAGAAGCCGGCCGGACGGCCGGCCAGCACCCGCAGGCAGCGGCCGGTGCCGAGCTCCCAGACCCGCAGCGCGCCGTCGTCCTCGCCGAGCGACAGCACGAACCGCCCGTCCGGGCTCAGCCGGAGCGCCCCGGTGCCGCCCGGCTGGTCGTCGAGGACCCGCAGACAGGCCCCGGTGCGCAGGTCCCAGACCCGGATCGCGCGGTCCTGGCCGCAGCCGGAGAGCAGCACTCCGCGGTCGGCGTCGACCAGCAGCTCGGTCACGGTGGCGGTGTGGCCGTGGAACTCCCGCAGGCGGCGGCCGGTGGGGACGTCCCAGAGCCCGATGGAGTGCTTCGGGCCCGCGGTGACGGCGGTGCGCCCGTGGGGGGAGAGCCAGAGCGCGGGCCCCCAGAGGTTGGGCCCCCGGCCGTGGTCGCCCTCCAGGGTCCGGCGACAGGCGCCGGTGGCCGTCTCGAACAGCCGGATCCCGTCGTCCGCGCCCCGGGCCAGGACGAACCGCCCGTCCGCGGTGAACGAGGCCGTCCCCGCGCCCAGGACGAGCCGGGCCGAGCTGAGCCGGGCACCGGTCGCCGCGGACCAGGCGCCCAGGGTCCCGTCGCCGCCCGCGAACAGCACCGTCCGGCCGTCACCGGTGAAGCGGAGCCTGCCGTGCACCCGTGACAGGCCCTCGATCAGCGGCCCGCGCTCACCGGTCTCCGCACCGAGCAGCTGGATGCCCCCGGACACCCGGACGGCCACCGTCCGGCCGTCCGGCGCCAGGGCCGGCGCGCCCCAGGCGCCTTCGTACAGCACCCGGGCGGGCCAGGCCGCCCGCAGTCCGGTGCGGGTCACCCGCCGGTCGCGGGCCAGCTCCTGCCAGGCGGTCAGCACCCGGGGATCGCGCTCGTGGCCGGGCAGGGCCCGGGCCCGGCTCAGCAGGTCGAGGGCGGCGGCGCACCGGCCGGCCGCGTGCTCCCGCCCGGCCCGCTCGACCAGCGCGGCCAGCCGGCTGCTCAGGTCGTCCAGCTCGGCATGCCGCCGGGGGCGGCTGAGCCGGGCCGCGGCCGGGTGGGGCTCGGGCAGCGGCCAGCGCCGGGCGGTGCCGTCCCGCCCGGCGGAGAGCAGGTGCCTGCCGTCGGCCAGGAACACCACGGCGTCGACGTGGCCCCGGTGCCCGCGGAAGGTGCGCAGGCACCGGCCGGTGTCCGGTTCCCAGAGGCGGACCGCGCCGTCCAGGCCCCCGCCGGCCAGCAGCCGCCCGTCGGGGCTCAGGGCGAGGCGGTGCCCGGCTCCGTGGCCGGCGGCGATCTCCGCGTCGGGGCCCGGGCCGTGCACCCGGAGCCGGTCGCCGACGGCGGCGGCCACGGTGCGGCCGTCCCGGCTGAGGCAGCACGGTTCGTGCACGTAGCGGCGCTCCAGCAACGGGGTCTGTTCACCGGCGCCAGCTGGATCGCGCACCGCGACCACTCCCTCGGGGCCGTCGAAGACCAGCAGCCGGCCGTCCGGCGTCGCCTCTACGGTGCCGCCCGAGAAGCCGTCCAGGATGAAGCGGGCCCGGCCGGTCGTCAGCTCCCAGCCCAGGACCGTGCCGTCGCTGGTGCCGCCGACCACCAGGCCCGCCTCGGCGAGCAGCCGCAGCGAGCGGACGGTGGTGCTGCCGGACCGGTAGTACGGGGTGAAGACCCGTAGGCAGCGGCCGTCGCCGAGGTCGAACAGCCGCACCAGGCCGTCGGAGCCGACGCCCACGGCCCGCCGCCCCTCGGCGTCCAGGTCCACCGTGTGCCGCAGCTCGTCCAGCTCCCGCAGGCACCGGCCGGTGGCCACCTCCCAGAGCTTGACGCCGCCGTCGCAGGCCGTGAGCGCGAGCCGGCCGTCGGGGGTGGGCCGGATCTCGATGTCGGGTGCCGCCCGCCGGGTCCGGCCACCGTCCCAGGGCGAATCCGTCCAGCGCTCGTACTCGTACCAGGGCACGGTCCAGGTGGTCGGCTCGGCGGCGGGGCCGACGGCGCCGCGTTCGCGCTGCACCGCGTCGATCAGCGGCCCCAGCCCCGCGGCGCCGCCGTCCGCCCTGGCCGCGTCCAGGGCGGCGAGCAGGTCCTCGTCGGTGAGGCCGCCCTGCCGCCAGTGCATCAGCCCGGAGTTGTAGGTCGCCTCCGGGTGGCGCGGGTCGGCGGCCAGGGCCGCGCCGAAGGCGGCTTCGGCCTCCGGCGCGCGGCCCAGGTCCAGCATCGAGACGGCCCGGTTGTTGAGCTCGTCGGCGCGCAGCTCGGCCTCGCGCGGCTCGCCGCGGTCGATCGCCCGCCCCGTCAACTGAAGGTGGATGTCGGCGAGTTCGTCGGCCACCTCGGCCATCGAGGCGGGCCGGTCGGCCGGGCGCTCGCGCAGGCAGCGGGCCAGCAGCTCGGCGACCGGCTCCGGCAGCGGCGGCGGGCCATCCGCTTCCGGACGCCCGGTCGGGCCGTACGACCCGGGCCCGCGACCGCCACCCGCCCGGTAGGAGGCCAGCGCCTCGCCGACCACCGGGCCCATCAGCCAGGTCACCTCACCGGTGAACAGCTCCACCACCGACACCGCGAAGCTGTAGAGGTCGGTGCGGTGGTCCAGCGGTTCGCGCCTGGCCTGCTCCGGCGAGGCGTACGCCATGGTCATCCCGCCGCCGGACACCCGTTCACCGCCCGTGGCCCGCGCCTGGGCCAGCCCGAAGTCGGTGACCTTGGCGGTGCCGTCCAGGTCCAGCAGGACGTTGGCGGGCTTGACGTCCTGGTGCACCAGGCCGCGTCCGTGCGCGTGCCGCAGGCCCCAGGCGGCCTCCACCGCCAGGCGCAGGATGCGGGCCGTGGACTCGGCGGGGCCGCCCGCGTAGAGCCGCCGGTCGTCGATCCACTCCCGCAGGCTGCCGCCCGGCAGGTACTCGGCGAAGACCCGGGGCAGCCCGTCCAGGACGCGGACGTAGTGGCAGCCGCAGACGTGCGGGTGCAGGCCGAGCGACACCCAGGTCTCGGCCTCCCGGACGAACCGCTCCTGCTGCTCCGGCGTGCCGAACAGCTCGGGGCGCGGGCACTTCACCGCCAGGTCAACGTCCCACTCCAGGTGCCGCACCCGGTAGACCACGCCCATGCCGCCCTCGGTGTGCACCCGCAGCACCCGGTACTGGTCGGCGACCACCTCGCCGACCGACCAGGGCGCCGGAACCCCGACGGCCGGTCCGGGCACCTCAGGCGGCCCGGTACGGCGGCAGCGCGGCGAACGCCGGTGCCACCACGGCCGTCCGGCACACCGTCCGGGCCCAGGCCCGGGCCAGCGAGAGGGCGTGCCTCGGGAACATCGGGTCCCAGTCGGCGGCGTGGCTGCGCTCGTACGGCAGCTCCGGGTCGTACGGGTGGCCGCCGCTGTCCGTCCCCGCCGGGTCGAGCCTGAGGCGCACCATCGACTCGCGGACGCCGGTGACGCCCGACTCCTGGAACTGACCGGTCAGCACGGCGGTGACGGTCGACCTGGCGAGCAGGAACGAACCCCGGAACCGGAAGCCGGTGCGAGAGCCGGGCAGCCGTTCGGACACCAGGGTGTAGAGCGCCGGAACACCGCCCAGCGACACCGCCGCCGCCTCCAGCAGCGATCCGCCGGCCGCGGCGTGGCCGCGCGCCAGGGTCACCCGCAGCGCCTCGATTCCGTCCAGCCAGACGGGGGCGGGCGGCAGCGCCTCGCGCACGCTCAGCACCACCACGTCGTTCCAGGTGTCCGGGACGAACCACCGGCCCTCGTCGAGCGGTTCGAGGCCGGCGGTGTCGAAGGCCACCGGGAGCGGGAGCGGAGTTGATGGGGACACGATCGGAAGCTAACACGCGGCCCTGTCAACCGTCAGGCATGCTCCGATTTCTGATACATCCTCAGATTCTCCCCGGTACGTATTCGTGACAGTGGCCCGATCCGGCACCGGACCTGGGCGAACCGCCCGCGCGCGGCCCTCCACGACCTATGATGCGAGCGATCCGGTTCGACACGTGTTGTCGCGTTGTCACGCCGTCGGGTACGTCGTGAACAAGCCAGGTGGGGGACGATGGTGGACATGTGGGAGGTGCTGGAGCCGGCCGTCGCCCGGGTCTGGCCGAAGGTGCCCGACAGCCTGTCCGAGGCCGAGCGCGAGCGTCTGGAGGCGGAGGTCCTGGTGGCGCTGCGCGCCCTGGAGACCGCGCGCGGCGGTGCGCCGTCAGCCGGGACCGAAGGGGCCGACGGGGCCGATCCCGTCGAGGAGGCCGCCCAGGCGGTGGCCGCCGCCTTCGAGGCCTACCCGCCGCTGGGCGACCTCCTCGTCGCCGCGTTCGACGCGCTCGTCGACGGCCAGGAGCGCTTCGGCCCGGACGCGCCCCCGCCCTCCTGGGGCACGGCGCTGCGCTCGCTGCTCGTCCCCGTCCTCTACGCCACCGACCGCGCGCCGGCCGGCGGGAGCGGCACCAGCGCGGCCTACGGCGGCGCCCGCGGCCAACTCTCCTACGGGGAAGCCGTGGTGAGCGTCCCCGACGACCACCGCATCGGCTCCGTCGAGAAGCCCCGCTGGTGGCGGCTGCGGTTCCGCACCAACCCGGCCCGGGACACCCAGCTCGGCGACGTCAACCCGCTCACCGCCGCCGGGTTCGCCGAGCGGGCCCGGGGCCACCACCCGCCCCAGGACGGCGAAACCCCCCGATCGGCACTGGTGTTCGTCCACGGCTACAACGTCTCCTTCGCCGACGCCGCCGTCCGCGCCGCCCAGATCGCCTACGACCTGAACTTCACCGGCCTCCCCATGCTGTACAGCTGGCCGTCCAAGGCCTCCGTCACCGACTACGCGGCCGACGGCAACGCCGCCCGCCGGGCCGTCCCGTACTTCCAGGAGTTCCTGCGGCACGTGCTGACGGACACCGGCGTCGACGAACTGCACGTCGTCGCCCACAGCATGGGCAACCGGGTGGTCGTCGACGCGCTGGCCGACCTGGACACCACCGCGCTCCCCGAGGGCGCGGGCCGGCTCGGGCAGGTCGTCTTCACCGCGCCCGACGTCGACGCCGAGGTGTTCCGCCAGCTCGTGCCCCGGATCGTCAACCAGGCGAGCGGCTGCACCCTCTACGTCTCCGCCAACGACCGCGCGCTCGCCGCCTCCCGCCTCCTCGCCGAACACCCCCGGGCGGGCCAGGCCGGCCCGGGCGTGGTGGTCGCACCCGGCCTGGACACCGTCGACGTCTCCGAGCTCGACACCGGCCTGACGGGCCACTCCTACCCGGGCGACCACCGGTCCGTCCTCTCCGACCTGTACGGGCTGCTGCGCCACGGCCACCGGCCGTCCCAGCGCTACGGGCTGGGACGGGTCCCGCACCCGGACGGCGCGTACTGGGCCTTCCAGCCGTAACGATCCTCGCGAATCCTCCCCGGCAGCACGACTTCCCCCTCTCCGACGAGCGAGCACACAGGGCATGGCGACGACGAACCCCGCACCGCGAACGACCCACTTCCTGGACAGCTACCCCTTCCGGTGGACCGACCCCGGCGCCGTCGAACTCCGCGACCTGCTCGCCTCCGTCCACTTCCGGGTCAACCCGGTGCTGGAGCTGGCCCAGCAGGCGGGCATCGCCCCGGCCGAGGTCAACTGGGACCAGCCGATGTCCCTGGTCTGGTTCGACCTCATCACCGTCGCCCGGAAACAGGAGAAGCTCCGCCCGCTGCTCGACCGGATCGCCGCGGGCCCCGACCAGGCGCTCGCCGCCCGCATCCGCGAACTGCTCGCCGCCCGGCCCGTACTCCCCGCCCCCGAGCCGGAGCTCCCGTCGAGCACCTGGGCCGCCTTCCGGGACCCGGACGAGCTGGAACGCCAGATCTTCCGCGCCTCCGGGTTCCAGGACGTCGCGTTCCTGCGCCGCGGCGCCGAACTCGCCACCGCCGTCTGCCGCCTGCTGGTCACCCACGCCGACGGCCAGTCCTGCTACGGCACCGCCTTCCGGATCGGGCCCGACCTCCTGCTGACCAACCACCACGTCCTGTACTCCGACGGCCGGCCCGCCGAGGCGGTCGAGGCCTGGTTCGGCTACGAGCAGGACCTCGACGGGCGGGAGCTCAGGTACCGCACCGTCCGCTGCGCCCCCGCCACCGCCGTCGGCCGGCCCGAGGGCGACTGGGCCGTGATCCGCGCCGCCGAGCCCCTGCCCGAGGACGCCCTGGTGGTGCCGATCCCCGACCGGGCCACCGTCGCCGAGGGCGACCGGGTCTGCATCATCCAGCACCCGCACGGCCTGGTGAAGAAGCTCGCCGCCCGGCACAACGTCGTCCGGCACGTGGACGAGCAGGTCGTGCAGTACTGGACGGACACCGAGTACGGCTCCTCCGGCGCACCCGTCTTCGACGAGCGCTGGCGGCTGGTCGCCCTGCACCGGGGCCACGTCCGCATCGGGCAGCGGCTCAGCGCCTCGGAGTTCCGCAACGAGGGCCTCCGGATCGAGCGGGTGGCCGAGGGCCTGGCCGCCGCCGGGGTGAGGTGAGCCGGTGGCACTGCTGGACCTGCGCGCGTTCCCGAACGAGGACCCCAGAGCCGGGGAACTGCTCAGGGCCCTCATGTACACGTACGGCCTCCCGCAGCCGGCCCGGCAGGTCGTCGCCCGCGCCGGCATCGCCGAGGCCGAGATCGCCTGGCAGGGGGCGATGCTCGACGTCTGGCCGGACATCGTCGAGAAGGCCGCCGCGACCGGACGGCTGCGCAGGCTCGTCGAGGTCGTCGCCGAGGACCCGAACTCCCGGGCCGCCTCACCGGTGTTCGCGTACCTGCTCGCCGAGCAGCGCACCTCGCGACCCGCCGAACAGACCACCGACCCGTTCGGCCACGGGCTGATCAACGACCGGCAGCGCGCCTTCTTCGACCGGACGTCCCTCCGCTCCCGGCTGCGGGAGATGGTCCTCGACCGCGGCCACCGCGTGCTCACCGTCGAAGGCGGGCCGCGGACCGGACGGACCTTCACCTGGTTCCTCATCCACCACGTGCTCGCGAGCCAGGGGATCCACCCCTGCCGGATCCGGATGAGCGAGTACACCGAGCCGGTCCGGGTGGCCGAACTCACCGGATTCCTCAACGACGAGTTCCGGGAGTGGAGCGTGCAGATCGACCACCACTCCTCCGAGGACCAGCAGGCCGACCGGCTGGTCAGCCAGCTCAGGGGCCGGATGCGGGAGGAGCGGCGGTCCGTCCCGGCGCAGCCCCGGCACTGGCTCGTCTTCGACGACTCGGAGTCCGTCCGCTTCACCGAACCCGCCCTGCGCGCCGTCGTCCGGCTGGTGCAGGCGGTGGTCGAGGAGGAGATGGCGGACCGGCTGCGGATCGTGCTGCTCGCCTACGACGGCTGGCTGCCGCCGGACGTCGAGGGGTACACCGCCCGGGAACAGCTGGGCCCGATCGGCATCGAGGACCTCCACGACTTCTTCCGGACGGTCGCGGCGGAAGCCGGCCGCCCGATCGACGCCGACACCGCCCGCGGCCTCGCCGCCAAGGTGCTGAGCGAGACCGGCCACGACAGCTGCCTCCCCGACGGCCCGCTCCCCCTGACCACCGCGATCCAGCACACGGCCGCCGGCCTCGGCCGAAGCCTCTACCAGGGATGTTGACGACGGTGACCGAGACCCTCGCCCCGATGCCCGACGCCGTCTACCGTGAACGGACCGTCCTGCTGGGCGCGTTCACCGCCGAGAGCCTGGCGGCGACCACCCCGGGCGCGGACGCGGCCGAACCCGGCGCGCTCCTGCGGGACTTCCTCACCCAGGACTGCGAACGGGTCACCACCCGGGACGGCCGCCGCTGGCGGCTCACCCCCGAGGTCCGCAGCCACACCATCGAGACCCTGGGCCGTCCGGAACGCCTGCTGGCCACCCTCGCCACCGCACCCCGTACTGAGGGCGACGCCGCACGCGACTGGGCCGAACGGTTCCTCGCCGCGCGGAACCCGCCGCTGGAGGCACAGGACTTCGACGAGCTGTACGCGGCCCTCACCGTGGTCGGCTGGTTCCGCGACGCCCCCCGCGCCCGGGCCGCCCTCGCCGACCACGGACTCGACCTGCCGTCCGCCGACGAGGTGCAGCACCACCTCAAGCGGGCCCGGCTGCTGCAACCGCTCCAGGCCCTCGCCGACGAGAGCTTCACCGGACGGGAGGACGAACTCGGCACGCTGACCGACTACGTCGACGCCAAGAACGGGTACTCCCCCTGGCTCCTGGTGCACGGGCCGGGCGGCGTCGGCAAGTCCACGCTGCTGTCGCGCTTCCTCCTGGACCGCGCCGGAGCGGAGTCGGGAGCCCACGTCTACCTGACCTTCGAGCGTCCCGAACTGGCGCCGGAACGCCCGCTCACCGTCCTGGCCGAAGCCGTCCGCCAGGTCGCCCTGCTGGCACCGGCCATGCGCGAGCCGGCCGACGCCCTGGAGCACTCCCTCCGCCGCACCATCGCCGCCGACCTCCGGTCGGAGCGGGACCGCAGCTCCTCCTCCGGGCGCCGGACCTCACGCCGCCACGACACCGACGTGCTGCTCCACCGGGTCGGCACCTTCCTGGCGGCCTTCGGGACCGAGCACGGCGGCCGGGCGCCGCTGCTCGTCCTCGACACCTTCGAGCGGGTGCAGCGGCGCGGCCAGTACGCCCAGCGCCGCCTGCTGCAGGCCCTGGACGACCTGCGGTGGAGCTGCCCGAACCTGCGCGTCATCGTCGCCGGCCGCGCGCCCGTCGACGACCCCCGCTTCCGTTCCCTCCCGCTGGAAGGCTTCGACCCGCCGACGGCCCGCCACTACCTGCGCCGCCAGGTCGCCGAACTCGCCGGGCGCACCGACGAGGAACTCGACCTGGTCACCGACACCGTCGGCCGGAGCCCGCTCAACCTCAAGCTGGCCGCCGCCCTGCTCCGCCGCGAGGCCGACGCCCTGCGGGACCCGGCGCTGCACGACCAGCTCCGACGGAAGCTGGAGGCCGAGACCGTCCAGGGCGTGCTGTACCGGCGCATCCTCGACCACCTGGAGGACCCGGACCTGCGCCGCATCGCCAGCCCCGGCCTGATCGTCCGGAAGGTCACGCCGGAGGTCATCCGCCACGTCCTGGCCGAACCGTGCGGGCTCGGCGCCGTGGACGAGGATCGCGCGTGGGGCCTGTTCCACCGCTTCCGGGACGAGGTCTCCCTCGTCGAGGAGGTGCCGGGGCAGGACGCGGTCCTCCACCGGGCCGACGTGCGCGCCGTCATGCTGCCACTGCTCCGCCGCGACCACGCCGAGGTCGTGGAGCTGATCCACCGGCGGGCGGCCGCCCACTACGAGGACGCCGGCGACCGGGTCGAGGAGCTGTACCACCGGCTGGCCCTCGGCGAACCGACCGCCACCCTGGACGCCCGGTGGGAGGAGGAGGCGGGCCGGCTGCTGGAGCCGGCCAACGACGAGCTGCCGCCCTGTTCGCAGGTGTACCTCGCCGAGCGGATGGGGAACATCGTCTCCGCGGAGCTCCGGGCGCAGGCCGACGACCTGACCTGGCTCCGGCAGGCGGTGCGGGCCGGAGACCAGCTCCTCGTGGACGACCGCCCGGAGGAGGTGTTGGCACTCCTCCGGGAACGACCTCACATCCGGTCCTCCGGCTTGCGCATCAGGGCCCTTGCCATCCTGCACCGCTGGGACGAGGTGGACGCCTTGTCAGACGACATCCTCGCCGCCGACCCCACTCCGGTCACCGCAGCAGCGGTACTCACGCTGCGTGCCCACAGTGCCATGAGTCGTGGAGACTTCAGCTCGGCCCATGATCTACTCAACCAGGCCCTGCGGGCGGCAGACGTCATTCAGAACACAATGATCACTCTCGGGATCATTGTGACCCACCTGCGTCTGCACAGGGATGGCGGTTCCCTCGACTCACTTGACGCCCGGCAGCTGCGCGTCCGCGCACTCGCGCTCGTCGACGACCTGAACCTGCACGACGTCGCTCAGGATCCTGAACTCATCCGGCTCATTGCCGCCGAAGTCGGTGACGAAGCGCCCGAGTTGATCGCCCTCACCGCCCGGCAGTCCGGCGTCGGCCTATCCGACGGCGGCGACGCCGCCCTGCTCGAATCCCTCACCCCGGAGGAGCTCCAGGACTTCACCCGGGCCACCGGCGTCAACGTCTCAATCCCCACGGACGACGCCGACACCGAACCCTCGGGCCCCGCACTCACCAGCGTGGACTTCGGCGATGCCATCAACACCTACCTCGGCGCGGGAGGCAAACACGCCGAGGCCCTGAACAACGCCGTGGTGGAGAACCTCCGGCACGAGGTGGACTTCGCCTCGCCCTCCGCCCCCGCCCGCGACACCACCCACGACGCCGTCGTCCTCCTCCCCGGCCACATGGGCAGTTCGCTCCTCGACACCGAAACCGGCCGGCACGTCTGGGGCGACCTCAGACCCACCACCCTCCTCCGGCTGAGCCTCACCGACGACTCCTCGCTGCGCGTCACCCCCGACGAGCGGGCGGGCCGGACCGGCCGCCTGCGCCCCGACGGCCTGCTGCGCGCCCCGGCCTGGCTCTCGGCGCTCGGCGGCCTGGAGACCTACCAGCCCCTGCTGGACGCCCTGCACGCCACCGTCCTCCACGAGGACGCCGTCCTGCCGTTCCCCTACGACTGGCGGCTCTCCGCCGAGGTGAACGCCCGTCTGCTGGCCGAGGCCGCCCACCGCCACCTGGCGGCCTGGCGCGCGAGCCCGCACCGCCGTCGGGCGGGGGTGCCCGACGAGGAGCCCCGGCTGGTCTTCGTCGCCCACTCCACCGGCGGACTCGTCGCCCGGGCGGCGCTGGCGGCCGACTCCCGGCTGGCAGCGCTCACCCGCGACCTGGTCACCATCGCCACGCCCTTCCACGGCACCCCCGCGGTCGCCGAGATGCTGGGCGGCCGCCGCCGGTTCCTCCCGCGCCCGCTGTCCGGGCTGGCCGCCACCCTGCCGGGGGTGTACGACCTGCTGCCGACCTTCCGCTGCGTCGAGACCGACGACGCGCTGCGCCGGCTGGACCTCGACGACGTCCGCCGCCTCGGCGGCGATCCGGAGCTCGCCGCCGCCGCCATGGCGGCGCGGGCGGCGGAATCCCGAGCGGCCTTCCTCCCCCGCACCCGCGCCGTGGTCGGCATCGGCCAACCGACCGTGCAGGGCCTGCGGTCGGCCGGGGACGGCCTCGAACCGGTGCTGACGGCACCCCGCGCCCACGACGACGGCCGCCCGTACCGGAGCGAGTCCGGCGAGGCCGTCCGCTGGGACCGCGGCGGGGACGGCCTCGTCCCGCGCGACGCCGCCGCGCCCTCCGCCTCGAACGCCGTGCTGTTCGTGTCCGGCCGGCACGGCACCCTCTGCTCCGATCCGCACGTCCTGGAACTCGTCCGGTCCGTGCTCACCGACCGGCGGCCGGCCGCCGTCCGGCCCCGCCCGGTCAGCCACGCCCTTCAGCGTCCGGGCCTCGGCCTGTCCCTCCCCGAAAGGACCGCCCCGGGCCAGCCCTGGCCGCTCATGGTGCACGGCGCCTCGCCGGACGACGCCGCCTGCCGCATCACCGACGAGGCCACCGGGGCGACCGTCGCCACCCCCCGGCTGCTCCTCAGCGACGCGACCCTGGTCGCCGCCGTCACCCTCCCCCGCCCGGGCCTCTACCGGGTCACCGTCACCTCCGGCCCCGACCGCGTCAGCGACCTCCTCCTCACCACCGGCCCCGACTGACCTCACCGGCGGACGGGCGGCCGGAGCCCACAGCTCCAGCCGCCCGCTCCGCCGTTCCGCCTCCGGCGGGTGTCAGCCCGCCGAGGGGCGGCGGTCGGACCGCAGGCGCTCGGCGCCGTCCGAGCCGGGGTCCTGGAGCGTGTCGTCGGTGCCCATGACCTCGGGCACCGCGACCAGGAGTTCGTAGAGGAAGTCGTGGAAGCCCTCCGGTGTCGGCGCCGTGTGGGTCAGCGGGTAGACCCCGAACTGCAGGTAGTGCAGGGTCTTGCGCATCATCTGGGCCGGCGAGCAGACCGAGACGAGCGTGCCGAACTCCCCGTCCCTGAAGTACGAGGCGGCGACGAAGCACTCGTCGGCGGAGCCGTAGACGCCGGCCTCGCCCTTGTACCGCTCGTTGAGGTCGTCGCCGCGCACGGCCGGGGCCGGCACGCCGAGCTTCTCCAGGAACTCCCCGCCGGCCCGGCTGAGGCTGTTCTCGTCCTCCACTCCGAGGTGCCGGTGGCGGCTGCCGGGCACGTAGACCTCCACCGGCCGCCCGGCCTCCAGGTAGCCCCGGTAGAGCTCGTGGCCGCGCCGCAGCCGGGCCTCGAACTCCTCGCCCGGCACGGCCCGGTCGGCCAGCGGGTGCTGGGCGGCCACCTCGATCAGCACGCCCGGCAGGTGGCGCCGTGCCCGCATGAAGGCCTGGGCCGTGGAGAGCCGCTCGCGCCACCGCCCCGCTGCAGCAGGGGACAGGGCCGCCGTGTCACGTAAGTCCATCGCAGACCGCCTCACGATATCGTCCTCACTTCGCCGCGCTCCTCGACGATGGCCCAGGTCCGGTCGAAGTGCTTCCAGCAGGCGTCGATCAGACCGAAGTCCCGGGTCCCGCGCAGTTCCAGGGACGGGGTCTCCGGGGCCCGCGCCGGCGGCAGGGTCAGCGTGACCCATCCCCAGGTCCGGTCGCAGAGAATCATCGTGGACCGCAGGTGCGTGGTGAAGAACCCGATCTCGATCGATCCGGCGGCCGTGCTGCGCGCCCCGGCCTCGCGGACGATCGACCGCAGCCGGGCCTCCACCTCGCGCACCTCGGCCGCGATCGGCGAGCGCTGGTCCCACAGCGACTCGGACTCGTCGACGTCGGCGAGGAACTGCCCGTCGGGCGTCGGCACCAGGACGCGGATCCGGGAGCCGGCCGCGAGCGCCTTCGTCAGGTAGGGCGTCTGGATCTCGATCAGCCGCTTTCCGCTGGTGGACATGATCCCGATCGACGAGGCCTTCCCGAGGTTCTCGCTCAGGGCGTTGCCGGCCTGCCCGTCCACGCTGATCCGGGCCACACCGATCTGCGTCCCCGGGGCCACCAGGTTCTGCCATTCGGCGGAGAAGGTGTGCGCGATCGAATTGCCCTTGACCCAGCCGGGCTGGGGAGTGTGCCGGACCGCCAGCCGCAGCGCCCTGGTGACGTCGTTGCGCAGGTCGGCGACGGTGCGCCAGGACCTCCAGAGCCGCTCGCGCCGCACCTTCTCGCGGAAGTCGGCCAGCCGCTGCGCGTCCTCGGGCGTCGGCTGCCAGCTGTCGGTGTGCAGTTCGACGGGGTCGGCGTGGACGAACACCAGGATGGGCTTGTCCAGCGAGCGGGCGTGGTCGTACTCCCGTTCCGTGAAGCTGACGGTCCCCGCGCCGACGTCCCCGTACCGCGCTCCGAGGATGAGGACGAGGTAGTCGCAGTCGTTGATCACCCGCTCGACGACCTCCCAGGCGCCCTCCGCCCGCGCGTCGAACAGTTCCATGCCGGAGGGGATGTACCCCTCCTTGACCAGCTCGTCGATGACGGCCTCGCGGTGCTGCTTCAGGTCCAGGCTGGTCGAGCTCACGAACACCTGGTAGCGGCGCTCGTCAGGGGCGGTGTCGGGCGGCGGCGCGGTGCCCGACGACGCCGGGGCTCCGGGGTGGGCGTCGGACTCCGCCGGCCCGTAGTAGTTGAAGTTGTTCGTCACCGAGCTGCGCGGGCCGATGGCGTTGCCGGCGACGTCGGCCCCGGCACCGACCCCGCCGCCCCGCACCTCCACGTGCTCGGCCGGCCGCTCGGGCTCTCCCGGGTCCTGCGGCCTGCGCCGCCGGAAGCGCGACCCCGGCATCAGCCGGCCACCTCGCCGCCCTCGCCCAGCGCGTTCCCGGCGACATCGCCCCCCGCGGCCACCGCTCCCTCGCCCTCGGCCGACACGGCCCGCCCCGGCCCGGGCACCCCGCGCGGGGCCGGCAGCGCCCCCGTGACCCTGCTGTCGGCGCCGATCGCGTTGCCCGTCACGCTCCCCCCGGCGGCGACGGCACCGCGTCCGCCGGCCCGGACGGCGCCGCCGTCGTCCTGCCCGCCGCGCCGCAGCGCGTACACCGAGGCGACGAGCCCGGCGAGTCCGACGACCGCCCCGACGACGGCGCTCGCCCGCTCGACCCCGGCGGCGTCCCCGAGCACCGCCCACAGCGCGAGCGCGACCGCAACACCCGTACAGGCCGAGGCCGTTGACCAAAACAGCAGGCGCATGTGCGATGCCCTCCATCACAGCGACAACCCGGTGAGACCGTAGTACCCGGCCCCCGCTCGCACCACGCTCCGGAGGCACCTCGAACCGGGTCGCGCATCCGGCGACGGATACCACCGCGCCGCCCGGACCGGCTCCCGGTGCGCCGGGTGGCCCGTACGGGGTGCCCGGAAAGGAGGGTGCGCCGGGCGGCCGGGATTGGCGCGCCCGGCGTCTTCACACCATTCGGTCCGGAGGCCTCACCTTCCCGATCAACGCCTCCCCGAACGAGAGGATGCCCGCACATGGCAGCAACCATCACCGGCCGTCGCATCGCCAAGGTCGTCGCGGCCGTCGTCGTCGCGGTGGCCGCCGGGTGGACACCGGTTCCGGCACAGGCCCACAGCGCCCCCGCCCAGCCGCTACCGACCGTACCCGGCCCGCTCGCCGATGACTGGTACACCCAGTGGAAGAACACCACGGCCGATCCCGACGCACCGGTGAAAGAGACACGACCGAAACTGACCTGGCGTTCGGACCAGGACGTCCTCTGGCGGGGGTCCAACCGGACCCCCGAGGTCATCTTCGCCGACGGGCTGCGACCACAGGGGGAGAAGACACCCGAGGACCAGCGCCAGTACAACTGGGTCAGCCAGGTCGACCGTTCGACGCCCGAGACCGTGTTCTCGGGCACCTCACGGGACCAGAGTGTGGCAGTGGATTTCGGCGCCTGGATCTACGAGGTCCACGCACCCTGGGGAATCGACCAGGAGGCGTCCGGCACGTACACCACCATGTTCGGCCTGTACCGCGGCGAGCAGGAGATCACCTTCCCGGGCGGCATCAAGTCGCGGTTCATCAAGGACGCCTGCCCCAGGGACGGGGGCGCGTGCCAGTCGAACCCGCACTACGACCCCTCGGGCGCCGACAAGCCGCAGGACGTCGCGGCGGTCACGATCGACTGGGCCCGCCTGTGGCCCACCCAGGACGCCGGGGCTTTGCCGTGGGTCTCGGAGGAGGGGATCGCCTGGGCGGTGGGAACCGACACGCTGAACCCCTTCCAGGGTGAGGACGCCTTCCGGGAGGGCCTCAAGCCGCGGGTCGGGACGGCTCCGTGGCTGGGCCTGTTCAAGGAGCACGTCCTGAACAAGCCGACGCCGTCGGTGCTGGAGCACGGCTGGGAGGCCCTGGCCGTCGGCGCGGCCGTCCCGGGGTTCCGCGCGAAGTCGGACGCGGAGGAGCTGGTCAGCGAGGCCAAGGCGGGCGGCTGGGTCTACCAGCTCCTGGACACCGCGCACGGTTTCCGTACCGATCTCATGAACAAGCCGACCAAGGATCCGACGCCGGCCGAACCGGTGGAGTTCGGCTACGTGGGCGGGGTGCGCGGCGGCCTGCTGCTGACGGCCTGCCACTACCCGAAGGGGTCCACGGTCTCGGACCAGTGCTTCAAGAACCCGAACGCGGGCGCGAGCGCGACCACGAACACGCACGTGGTCGCGCCACTCGACCCGGTCGTCGCCCGCTGAGCACAGCGGGCCGTCCGAACGGCTCGGCCTGACGGCGCACGCTGACACCGCGCTGCCCGGGGGACCGTCGAACGCGGTCCCCCGGGCAGCGCGGTGTCAGCGGCCCGTAAAGTTAGCTTAGGCACACCTAATATCGAGGGCGCTTCGCCCTCGGCGCGGACAGCGGCGGCACGGACCTCACATCCCGACGCGCGCGGCCCGCTCCGGTGTGCCTGCCGGAGAGCTGCGAGAACGGGAGTGGAGATGCTGGGTGGCGGTCGGGACGCCAGACGTCCGCACGGGGAGCTGGTCGCGGACGTGCTGGCGGTGCTGTGGGCGGCCGGCGAGCCGCTGACCGCCCAGCAGGTCAAGGAGACCCTGAACCAGGGGCTGGCCCGCACCACCGTGGCGACGATCCTCACCCGCCTGCACGAGAAGGGCACCCTGGTCCGCTCCCGCCCCGGGCGGTCCTTCGCCTACGCCCCCGTGGAGGACGCCGCCGGACTGGCCGCCGGGCGGATGCGCCGGGAGCTGGAGAAGGAGCCCCAGCGCGACCTGGTGCTGAAGCGGTTCGTCTCCTCGCTGTCCGAGGACGACGAGGACGTCCTGCGCCGCCTGCTCCTCGACGCCCGCCCCGAGGCCGAGGCCACTGCCGGAGCAGCCGCCGAACCCGAGGACCGCGCATGAGCCTGGTCCTGGTGCTCGTCGCCCTGGCCCTGCTGGTCCCCTGGGCCGCGGTGCCGGCGGCCCGCCGCCTGGCCGTCCTGCTGCCGCCGCGCGAGGCCTCGTTCACCCTCGCCGGCGCGGCCGTCCTGCTGGCGGGCGGCACCGTCGCGGCCCTCGTCGGCCTGTTCCACGTCCCGTTCCTGGCGGGTCTGGAGCACCTGCCGCTGTCCCGCGTCCTCGCCCGGTGGCCCGCCGTGGTGCCGGTGTCGGGCGCCGCCGGGGTGCTGCTGGCCGTCCAGGCCGTACGGCTGGGGCTGCGGTGGCGGAGGCAGCGCGCGCTGCTGGCCCGCGCCTGGGAGTTGACCGGCGGCGCGACCAGCGACGGCGACCTGCTCGTGGTGGCGGGCGAGGAGGCGGAGGCCTTCGCCCTGCCCGCCCACCGGGGGCGTCCCGGCCGGGTCGTCGTCTCGGCCGGCATGCTCCGCGCGCTGGGGCCGACGGAGCGGGCGGTGCTGCTCGCCCACGAGCGCGCCCACCTGCGCGGGCGCCACCACCTGCTCTCGGCCGCGGCCGACCTCGCCGCCGCCGTCCACCCGGCGCTGGGCCGGCTGCGGGCCGACCTCGACTTCCACCTGGAGCGGTGGGCCGACGAGCAGGCCGCCCGCGCGGTCGCCGACCGGCGCACCGCCGCGACCGCCATCGCCCGGGCGGCCCTGGCCGGGTCGCCGTCCGTCCGCCACGCCACGGGCCCGCTGCTGTCGGTGAGCTCCGGTCCGGTGCCCCAGCGCGTCCAGGCGCTCCTGGGCCCCGCGCCCGCCCGGCCGACCGGCCACCGGGCGCGGGCCGCCGTCGCCCTGCTCGCGGCCGTCGCGGTCGCGGCCCTGCTCGGCGTGGGCCTGGCCTACGGGCTGCACGAGTACGTCGAGTACGCGGCCCGGGCCCTGCTGGCGCACGGCACCGTTTGACGACATCGATGTAGACCAACTGTTCGGGCCCGGGTATGGTGAGCCTCGGCTTGCGCGCGCGGGCCGTGCCGCCGTCGTCCGTCGACGGTCAGCCGTCCGTCGGGGACCGTGTCCACCCGGTCCCGGGGCCCGGCGCTCCCGTGCGGATGCCACCCCTGTGGCCCCCGGCCCGAGAACACGGCGGCCTTCCCGGACGATTGGACCTGCTGTGTACGACGGGAGGACGGGGTCGACGAGCCCCTTCGAACAGACCGTCTACCTCCTGTCGACGGCCGGCCGGGCGGCCGACCGCCTGCTGGCCGACCGCCTCGACTCGCGCGGGATGGGCCGCGCCCACCAGACGCTGCTGTCCGCACTCGCCCAGCTGGGGCCGCACGGGCGCCACGACCTCGTCGAGCGCGCCGCCGCGACCGGGACCGACGCCGACCAGGCGCTGGACGACCTGCTGTCGGCGGGCCTGGTGCACTCCATGGTCGTCCACATCGGCGGACGGCAGGAAGTGCTGACGATCACCCCGGCCGGGCAGGCGGCGCTGGACGTGCTGCACGAGGACGCCTCCGCCGTCCAGGAGGACCTGCTCGCCCCGTTGACGAAAGGCCAGCGCGCCGAGCTCAACTCCCTGCTGCGGCGGGTGTGCGCGGCGGCCGGCCGCGGCGCGGGACGCCGTACGCCCGCGCGGCCGGGCCCCCGCTGGGTGCTGACCGGCGGACAGCGCCGGAGGTGGGTCGTCGAGCAGGACGCCGCCGCCGGTGCGGCCGCGCGCCCGGACAGGGCCGCACCCGGCCGGTGAGAACGGCGCCGCGACCGGCGGGGCTCCCGTAGCCGGTGCGGCGCCGGGTCAGCGCACGCTGCCCGCGGGCTGCTTGCTCACGGACGGTGCGGACAACGGCCCCCCGAGCGGCAGGACGCGGTCGGCGCGGCCGGTGACCAGGGGAAGGTCGTGGCTGACCAGGACGACCGCCAGGCCCCGGCCGGTGCGCAGGCCGTCGAGGAGGTCCATGAGCGCGGCGGCGGTGTCGGTGTCGAGGGCGGAGGTGACCTCGTCGCAGAGCAGCACGTCGGGTTCGGCGGCCAGGGCGCGGGCCAGGGAGACCCGCTGGCGCTGACCGCCGGAGAGCTCGTGGGGGTGGCGGGCCGCGTAGTGCGCGGGCAGGCCGACGGCGTCGAGCAGTTCGGCGACGCGCTCCTCGCACCGGGCGGCGGGCAGGGCGAAGTGCAGCTTCAGCGGCCGGGTGAGGGTGGCGCCGACGGTGCGGGCGGGGTTGAGGGCGCCGAGGGGGTTCTGCGGGACGAGCTGGATGCGGCGGCGCTGGTCGCGGGTGCGGCGCCGGTAGGAGGCGGCCAGCGGCTGGTCGTGGAGCGTGAGGGTGCCGGTGTCGGGTGTGTGGAGTCCGGCGAGGGTGCGGACCAGGGTGGTCTTTCCGCAGCCTGACGGGCCGACGATTCCGGTGAGGGTGCCCGGGGTCAGGTCGAGGTCGACGTCCGCGAGGACGGTGCGCCGGGTGCGGCCGCTGCCCGTGTGGGCGCCGAGCGCCCGCACGCTCAGCACGGGGCCGCCGCCCTCGGCAGGCCGGGGCCCGCTCTCGGCCACCACCGCCGCCGGGCGGGTCGGCGGGGCCGACGCGGGCCACAGGGCGAGGGCGTCGTCGGCGCAGCGGGCGACGAGGTCGGGGTCGTGGCTGGTGAAGGCGATCGCGATGCCGTCGCGCTCGGCGATGGCGCGCAGCAGCTCGGCGATGTCGTCGCGCAGGGCGGCGTCGAGGCCCGTGGTGGGTTCGTCGAGCAGGAGGATCTCCGGCCGCCGGGCGAGGGCGCGGGCGAGGGCGACCCGGCGCTGCTGGCCGCCGGACAGCCCCGCGGTGCGGCGGTGTTCGAGGCGCTCGTCGGCGGGCAGCCGGACGGTGCGCAGCATTTCGGGCACGGAGGTGCGGCGGCGGTCGGCGGCGGTCTCGGTGACGAGGCGCTCGACGCGCATCCGCGGGTTGAGGCCGGAGCCCGGGTCCTGGCCGACGAAGGCGAGCCGGTGGCGGCGGAGGCGGCGCAGTTCCTCGGGCGGCAGGGCGAGGATGTCCTGGCCGAGGACGTCGACGCTGCCGGCGCTGACGCGGGCGCCGGGCGGGAGGGCGCCGACGAGGGCGCGCAGCAGGGTGGTCTTGCCGGCGCCGGAGGGGCCGGTGATGGCGTGGACCCGGCCCGGGACGAGGGCGAGGTCGGCGTCGGCGAGCAGGGGCGTGTCCCCAAGCATGACGGTCAGGCCGGTGGCGCGGGCGGCGGGGGCGGGGGCGCTCACAGCGGGGGTGCTCACAGCGGGGTCTCCGGGGTGGGCCGGGCGGGGGCGAGGGCTTCGGCGGCGAGGTTGACGCTGATGGCGAGCAGGCCGATGGCCAGGCAGGGCGCGCCGACGGCCCAGGGGTTGAGGGTGATGCCCGCGGCGTTCTCGCGGATCATCAGCGCCCAGTCGGCCTCGGGTGGTTGGGGGCCGAGCTGGAGGAACGCGGCGACGGAGACGATGTAGACGCCTTCGACGAAGCGCAGGCCGAACAGCGCCAGCAGGGTGGAGCGCAGGTTGGGCAGGACCTCGCGGAGCATCAGGTGCCCCAGCCGTTCGCCGCCCGCGGCCGCCGCCTCGATGTAGCCGGTGGCGGCGATGGGGGCGGCCGCGGCGGCGACGATGCGCACCGCGTACGGGATGCCCAGGAGGACGGCGGCGGCTGCGACGGCCAGGCGTCCTCCGGCGGGCCAGGCCAGGGCGATGAGCATGATGGCGAGGACGGAGGGCAGGAGGATCGTCAGGTCGGCGAGGCGTTCGATCCACCGGCCCAGCCGGGGCCGCAGGGCGGCGAGGATGCCGAGGGCGGTGGCGGCGGCGGTGACGACGAGGGCGATGGCCAGGGCGGTGGCGATCAGGGGCGCGCCGCCGGTCAGCAGGCGGCTGAGGACGTCGCGGCCGAGCTGGTCGCCGCCGAGCGGCGCGTCGGCGCCGGCCCCGGCGTACGGGAAGGTGACCGGGGTGTCGATCGGGTGGGGCGCCAGGAGCGGCCCCACGAGGGCGAGGAGGACGAGGAGCAGCGCGGGGACGGCGCGGACGAGGGCGCGCGCCGTGCGCCGGGTGGCGGGCGCAAGGGCCGCTGCTGTCGGGGCGTCGGCGGTCATCGGCGCTCCTCTCCGAGGGCGGTGGTGCGGACGAGGTCGGCCAGCAGCAGGAGCAGGCTGATGGCGGCTCCGGCCGCGGCCACGACGCCGGCGATGAGCGGGGTGTCGCGGTCGGTGATGGCTCCGGCCAGGACGGCGCCGATGCCGGGGTAGTTGAAGAGGGTCTCGACGACGACGGTGCCGCCCAGCAGCATGCCGGCGGAGGTGGCGATGCCGACGGCGATGGCGGGCAGCGCGCCGGGGAGCATGTGGTGGCCGAGGACGCGCCGGCGCGGCAGGCCGTCGAGGACGGCGGCCTGGACGTGCGGCAGTGCGGCCTGGTCGGCGAGGGCGCCGCGCACGATGCGGGTGTTCCAGCCGATCTGGGGGACGGCCAGGGAGAGCAGCGGCAGGACGAGCATGGTCCAGGATTCGGGGGCGCCGTCGGGGCCGGTGAGGGTGACGGCGGGCAGCCAGCCGGTCCACTGGGAGAGCAGGAGCAGGAGGGCGACGGAGACGACGAACTCCGGCAGGGCGAAGGCGGCGGTGGAGAGCGCGTCGACGGCCCGGTCGGTGCGCCCGCCGGGGCGCAGCGCGGCCCAACTGCCCAGCGCGAGGGCGCCGATGGTGCTCAGGGCGAGGGCCAGGGTGCCGAGCAGCAGGGTGTTGGGGAAGGGGCCGGCGAGGACGTCGGTGACGTGCTGGCCGCGTGCGGTGGTGCCGAGGTCGCCGGTGGGCAGGCCGGTCATCCAGTCCCAGAAGCGTTCCACGACCGGGCGGTCGAGCCCGAGGGCGGTGCGGCGGGCGGCGAGGTCGGCGGCGGTGACGCCGCGGTCGGAGGTCGCGCCGGCGGCGTCGCCGGGGAGGAGCTCGACGGCGGCGAAGACGCCGGCGAGCAGGACGACGAGCATGGCCAGGCGCCGGGCGGCCTGCCGGGCGACCCGGCCCGCACCGGGGAGGATGCGGGCCGGGACGCTGTGCGGCTGAAGGGTGGTCAACGGGACAGCCAGGTCTTCTCGAGCTGGACGCGGCCGTAGCCGGGGAGCTTGGGCAGGTCGCGCACGGCGGCGCCGGCGAGGTCGATGCCGTCGGCCATGCCCCACAGCAGGTAGCCGGACCTGGCGAACTCGATCTCCTGGAGCTGGTGCAGCAGCGTGCCGCGCGCGGCGGCGTCGGCGGTGCCCATGGCGGTGCGGTAGGCCTCGTCGAAGGCGGGGTCCTTGAAGCCGGACTCGTTCTGGCCGGCGTCGGAGAGCATCGTCTTGGAGGCGAAGAAGACGACCGAGTCGTTGGTGCCCCAGTACGTCGTGTAGAGCGTGCCCTTGAGCCAGGTTGCGTCCCAGAACACCTTGGAGTCCTGCTTGACGACGTTGATCTTCACGCCGGCCTCGCGGACCTGGGTGGCGAACAGGGTCGCGGACTCGGCCAGGCCGGAGATGTCCTCGGTGGTGATGAGGTCGTAGGTCCGGGAGGTGTCGAATCCGGCGTCCGCGAGGAGTTGCTTGGCCTTGGCGAGGTCGCGGGTGCGCTGGGGGATGTCCTTGGCGAGGGCGGGGTCGCCGGTGCCGAGGATGTCGTTGGCGACGCTGCCGTAGCCGGAGAGGACCTGCTTGACCATCGCGTCGCGGTCGACCGCCAGCTTCAGCGCCTCGCGCACCCGGGGGTCGGCGAAGGGGCCGTCGGCGGTGCGCATGACGATCGGCATCGCCATGTCGTTGGGGCGGCGCAGGATCTGAACGTCCTTGCGGGCCTCGGCGGTGCGGGCGGCGACGGCGCCGACGTTGGAGGCGACGTCGATCTGCCCGGCGAGCAGGGCGTTCGCCATGGCCTGGGGGCTCTCGAAGAGGCGGACCTCGACGGCGTCGAGGAGGACCTTTCCGCCGTACCACTGGTCGTTGCGCACCAGGCGGGCGTTGCCGTCGCGGTACCAGTCGAGCTTGAACGGGCCGGTGCCGGGGGCTCCGGCGATCGCGTCGTCCTTGGTGTCCTTCTTGAGGACGAAGGTGGTGAGGCGGGTCTGCAGCGGCAGGTCCGCGTTGGGGTAGTCGGAGACCAGGACGACGGTCTTCGGGTCCTCGGCCCTGATGCCCTCGGGCTGGATGCCGGGCAGGCGGCTCTTGCCGGCCGGGGTGTTGCGCAGGCGCTGCAGCGACCAGACGACGTCGTCGGCGGTGACGGGGGTGCCGTCGTGGAAGACCGCGCCGTCGGCGATCGTGAAGCGCCAGGTCGTCAGGTCCTCCGACGGCTTCCAGGAGGCGGCCAGGCGCGGGACGGTGTTGGCGGTGTCCCCGGGTATCGCGAGGGTGTCGTAGAGCAGACTGATGATCAGGTAGTCGCTCTCGTTGGCCTGGGTGCCGTGCGGGTCACGGGTGATCGCCGAGGCCTTGCCGAGGGCGCCGACCTTCAGTGTTCCCCCGGCGCGGGGCTGTGCGGACGCCGTACCGGCCGGTGCGGCGTCCTTGGATCCGCCCGTGCCGCTGCCGCAGGCGGCCAGCGCACCGGCCGCCCCGATACCGGCACCGGCCCACAGCAGCTGTCGTCGGGTGACGCGCACGTTCGTTCCTCGTTTCGGGTTGAGCTCGTTTTGCTTAGGCTTACCTACCCTAAGTTCGAGGCCGCTCGCAACCCGCACGGCGGAGCGCACGCTCATCCGGGCCATGCGCCCCTCACTCCCAAAACACCGCGTGAGCAGCAGGATTGACCCTGCGCGGCCTGTGCGCCGCCGCCGGAAGCCGAGACTACGTAAATGTAGACATCCGATTTGGGTAAGGCTTGCCTTACTTCGAAGTCGTTGTTACGTTCATGTCGTCCGGCCGTTCGAGCCGCCCCGGACCCCACGCCCCACGCGCTGCTCCCGCCCGTCCCACACCGGTGCGGTGATGCCGCGTGCTCGCACACCTCTCCCGTCCCGCCCCCGGAAGGTCCCGCCGTGCCCACCTGCCCTGCCCCGGTACGCCGCCTCGACACCGCCACCGCCCAGGAACTGACCGACACCGCCGCCGAGTTGCTGGCCCGCCACGGCTCCGCGACCAGCCCCGACCTGCTGGCCGACCTGCCCGCGACCCGCACCCGGCTCAGCACGGAACTCCGGCACGCGCTGCGCCCGGTGGACACCGCCGACGGCCTGTTCGTGCTGCGCGGCCTGCGCCCCGACGACACCGAACTCGGCCCCACGCCCGGCCACTGGTCGACCGTCGGCGACGCCGGCGCGCTGTGGGACGTGACACTCCTGCTGGTCTCCGCCCTGATGGGCACCCCGATCGCCTGGGACGGCCAGCAGGACGGCCGGTTCGTGCACAACATCGTGCCCTCGCCCGGGCACGAGAGCGAGCAGACCGGCGCCTCCAGCTCCGTCCTGCTCACCCCGCACACCGAGGACGCCTTCCACCCCGGCCGCGCCCACCTGCTGCTGCTCTGCTGCATGCGCAACCACGACCGGATCGCCACCACCGCGGCCGGCGTACGGCTGACCGCGCTCGCCCAGGCCGACCTGGACCAGCTGAAGCGCCCCGTCGCGCCGATCCTGCCCGACGACGCCTACGAGCAGGCCCAGCAGTTCCCCGGCCGGCCCGCCCCGGTACCCACCCTCTTCGACTCCCCCGACGGCCTGACCATGCGCTACGACCCCGCCTACACCCCGCTGGAGGGGACGGACGAGGCCTGGCGCGGCGCCTACGAGCGCCTGGGCGAGGAGCTGGCCCGGGTGTCCGTCGCGGTGAGCCTGGAGCCGGGCGACGTCCTGGTCGTCGACAACGACCTCGTCGTCCACGGCCGCGTCCCCTTCCGGGCCCGCTACGACGGCACCGACCGCTGGCTCAAGCGCGCCTCCGTCCGGGTCGAGGACCGCCCCACCCGCCCGCTCGCCGAGCACGACGAGCACGGCTACGGCCAGGCCGCCCTCACCGCCTGGGCCTCCTGACCGCCCGCTCTCCCCCCTGCTTTCCAGACGCCGCCTCACCGAACCGAAAGGGCACCCGCGTGGACCGGGACGACACCACCCTGCGCGTACTCTCCACCAGCGACCTCGCCGGCCTGGACATCACCCTGGCCGACGTCGTCGACACCGTCGAACAGGCCTACCGCACCCTGGCCGCCGGCCGGTCCGACAACCCCCGCAAGCTCACCGTCCGGCCCGCCGACGGCCACTCCGTCTCCTACGCCATGCTCGGCCGCGACGGGGTGCGCAACGTCGTCGCGTTCAAGACCTCGTACAAGCACGGCCTGGACAAGGGCCGCGACGAGCAGCACTACTACACGACGCTGACGGTCTACGACGACGTCACCGGCCTGCCGGTCGCCATGATGGACTGCTCCCGCATCGGCTCGCTGCGCACCCCGGCCGTCTCCGCCCTGCTGGCCCGCGAGTGCGCCTCCCCCGACGCCGCCACCGCGCTGGTGATCGGCACCGGCACCCAGGGCCGCCTCGCGCTGCCGTTCCTGCTCACCACGCTGCCCGGGCTGAAGCGCCTGCTGCTCTCCGGCACCCACCCCGACGGCATCGCCGCCGTCCGCCAGGAGCTGGAGCGCCACTTCCCCGGCCGCGAGCTGGAGTTGGTCACCGACCTCGAGGCGGCCGCCCGGGACGCGGACGTCATCGTCGCCACCGCCGGCGGCCACACCCCCGCCGCCGTCGAGGCCGACTGGCTGAAGCCCGGCGCGACCGCGATCCTCGTCGGCCACGGCCTCGCCCCGTCCACGCTGCACCGCGCGGACCGGGTGATCGCCACCAGCGAGGCCCAGATGCGCGTCACCGGCACCGACATGGCCGACGCCGACGGCACCCTGCCCGCCGTCGACCTGGAACTGCCCGCCGCCATCTCCGGCGCCTCCAACGCCCGTACCGCGCCCGACCAGCGGATCTTCGCCTACAACAGCGGCCTGGTCGTCACCGACATCGCGCTCGGCCACCGCTTCGCCCAACTCGCCGCCGACCAGGGCCTGGGCACCGAGGTGGACCTGTGGCGCTGACCCTGCCCGCCCACCCCGACCCCCTCACCGAGCGCCTCCACGCGAGCGGCCTGCTCCACGAACTCGCCCACGGCCTCGGCGGAGGGTTCCACTACCTGCTGCCCGAGCGCTTCGACGCCAACCTCGCCGCGTTCCGCGCCGTCCTCGCCGACACCGGCGTGGACGGGCGGGTCTACTACGCCAAGAAGGCCAACAAGGCCGCCGCGTTCGTCGAACGCTGCGCCGCCACCGGGGCCGGGGTCGACGTCGCCTCGCTCGGCGAGCTGCGCGAGGCGCTCGGCCACGGCGTGCGCGGCGAGGACCTCGTCGTCACCGGCCCCGCCAAGTCCGAGGCCCTGCTGCGCATCGCGGCCCTCCAGGGCGCGCTGATCGCCGTCGACGCCCTCGACGAACTGGAGCGCGTCCTGCACCTGGACGTCCCCCGGCCCGTCCGCCTCCTGCTGCGCCGTCACCCGCCGGCCCAGCCCCGTAGCCGCTTCGGCCTCGACGACGACCAGCTGGACGCCGCGCTGTCGCGCTGCGCCGCGGCCGGTGGGCGGGTCCGGATGGAGGGCTTCAGCTTCCACCTGTCCGGCTACGAGGTGCGGCCGCGCACCGACCTCGCGGGCGAACTCGTCGACCTGTGCCTCAAGGCCCGGACGATGGGCCTGCCGGCGGACCGGATCAGCATCGGCGGCGGCTTCGCCGTCGACTACGTGCCCGCCGACGCCTGGGAGCTGTTCCTCGCCGAGCAGGAGCCCGGGCACTACCACGGCGGCAGGGCGTTCACCACGGGCGACTTCTACCCCTACCACTCCCCCGTCGCCGGGGCCGACGCGCTGCGCTCGATCCTCACCGGCCGCCCGGGCGGGCACGGGGCCGACCTGGCCGAGCGGCTGCGGGAGGCCGGCGTGACGCTGCTGCTGGAACCCGGACGCGCGCTGCTCGACCGGGCCGGCTCCTCCGTCTTCGTCGTCCAGGGCGTCAAGGACCGGGCCGGATACGGCATCGTCACCGTCGACGGCACCAGCCTGAGCCTGTCCGAGCAGTGGTTCAACAGCGAGTACCTGCCCGAGCCCGTACTCCTGCCCCGCTCTCCCGGCCAGGCGGCCGAGGAGTACCGGGCGTGCGTCGGCGGCGCCAGCTGCCTCGACTCCGACCTCCTGACCTGGCGCAAGATCCCCTTCCCCGCCCGGCCCCGGGTCGGCGACCTCCTCGTCTACCCCAACACCGCCGGCTACCAGATGGACTCCAACGAGTCCCCCTTCCACGACCTCCCCCTGCCGGCCAAGGTCGTCGTCCAGCACGAGGACGGCCGACCGCGCTGGCGCCTCGACCGCCGCCCCGCCCTCTGATCCCACTGATCCGACGCCGCCCACCGCGCTCACCAGAAAGCCCCCCGCCATGACCGACGCCCTGCACCGCCCCCCGGTGGTCACCCGGATCTCCGACCTCATCGGCTACACCCCGCTGTTCGAACTCGCCCGCGCCGACAACGGCGCCCGCCTGCTCCTCAAACTGGAGATGTTCAACCCCACCGGCAGCGCCAAGATCCGCATGGCCCGGCAGATGGTCCTCGACGCCGAGGAGCGCGGACAGCTGCGCGAGGGCGGCCACATCATCGAGTCCACCTCCGGCAACACCGGCCTCGGGCTGGCCGTCGTCGCCGCCGAACGCGGCTACCGCTTCACCGCCGTCGTCGACAACCACGCCGCCGCCGACAAGCTGCGCGGCATGAAGGCCATGGGCACCGAGCTGGTGTACGTCGACGCGGACACCGACGGCGAGGAGCTGCACACCGCCGCCCGCGAGGAGCTCGCCGAGGAGATGGCCCGCGGCAAGGACAACACCTTCTTCACCGAGCAGCACAACAACCCCAGCAACGCGGTCGGTTACCACGCGGTCGGCCGGGAGATCGCCCAGGCCCTGGACAACCGGGTCAACGTGCTGGTCGGCGCCGTCGGCACCGGCGGCGGGCTGTGCGGCACCGCCCGCGAGCTCAAGGCGTACGTGCCGGACGTGACGGTCGTCGGCGTCGAGCCGAAGGGCTCCATCGCCTTCGGCCCGCCCGCCCACGACTACTACCAGTCCGGCACCGGCACCCCCGAGGGCGCCACCATCGGCCTGCTCGTCGACTACGACCTCATCGACGAGGGCGTCAAGGTCGGCGACATCGAGGCCTTCGCCACCGCCCGCGTCGTCGCCCGCCGCACCGGGCTGCTCATCGGCGGCTCCGCCGGCGGCGTCGTCCACGACGCCCTGGCCCGCCTGACGACCCTGCCGCCGGACGCCGTTATGGTCGCGTTCATCAACGACGGCGGGGAGAAGTACCTGGACACCGTCTTCAACGACGACTGGATGACGGCCCGCGACCTCCTCGACGAGGCCGTCGAGACCGACATCGACGAATCCCTCGCCAAACTCCGCAGGCCCTGACACCTCCAGAGACGTGACACCCAGAGACGTGACACCCACCATGCAGCAGCTGACCACCCTGGCGCGCGACAGCCGCGCGCTCGCCGCCCTCGCCGTGCCGCTCGCCCTCACCCAGCTCGCCCAGGTCGCCCTCACCACCACCGACACGATCATGATGGGCGTCCTGGGCACCGAGGCCCTCGCGGCCGGTGGCCTCGCCCTGGTGATCTTCAACCAGCTCCGCACCATGGGCGTCGGGCTGGTCACCTCCGTCGGCAACCAGGTGGCGGCCGCGGCGGCCCGGGCCGAACGCGCCGGAACCGCCGAGCCCACTGGAACCGCCGCCGACGCCGACACCGACGCCGCCGACCAGGAAGTCCGGGGCCTGGTGCGGGCCGCGATGGCCGTCGCCACCCTCGCCGGGCTGGCCGGCGCCGTCCTGATGGTCCTCATCGGCCAGGCCGCCACCTGGCTCGGCCAGGACGCGGAGGTCGCCCACCGCGCCCAGGGCATGCTCGCCGCCCTCGCCCCCGGCCTCGTGCCCTGCCTCTGGTTCCAGGCGATCCGCCAGTTCACCGTCGGCATGCGCCGCCCCCAGGCGCTGCTGCGCATCACCCTCGCCTCCGTCGCCGTCAACGCCGCCCTCAACTGGGCCTTCATCCACGGCACCTGGGGCCTGCCCCGACTCGGCCTCACCGGCATCGGCGTCGCCACCAGCAGCGTCTACCTGCTGTCCTTCCTCGCCCTCTACGCCTCCGCCCGCCGCGACGACCGGCTGGCGCCGCTGCTGAGCCTGGACTTCTGGCGCGCCGACTCCGCGACCGTCCGCCGCCTGCTCGGCCTCGGCACGCCGATCGCCGCCACCTACGGCTCCGAGGCCGGGTTCTTCTCCGTCACCGCGCTGCTCGCCGGCAGCTTCGGCCCCGCCGCGCTCGCCGCCCACACCGCCGTCAACCAGCTGATCTACATCGTCTTCCAGGTCGCCGTCGGCCTCTCGCACGCCGCGTCCATCAACGTCAGCCGCGAACTCGCCCTCGGCGAGTACGCCGCCGCCCGCCGCATCAAGAACACCGCGCTCGCCTGCGGCGCCGTGGTGATGACGGTCGTCGGCATCCTCTACCTCGCGCTCCCGGACCTCGTCCTGCGCCCCTACTTCGACCCGAACGCGCCCACCGACCAGCAGGGCCTGGAGATCGCCACCGGCCTGCTCGTCGTCGTCGCCGTCCTGCAGTTCTTCGACTGCGCCCAGAACATCGGCGTCGGCCTGCTGCGCGGCCTCGACGACACCAGGAGCGGCTTCCGCATCACCCTCGTCGGCTACTGGGCCGTCGGCCTGCCCGCCTCCTGGCTCCTCGCCTACCCCCTCGGCGGCGAGACCCGCGGCCTCTGGTTCGGCCTGCTGATCGGCCTCGCCACCACCGCGGTCCTCCTGCTGCGCCGCTACGGCCGCGCCCTCACCGCCAGGGCCGCCGCGGCACCGGACGCCGTCGCCGCCGGAGCCTGACAGCCCGTCGGCGGTGCCGGAGGGCGGGTGCCACCCCGCCCGTCCTCCGGCGCACCACCCTGCTCCGCATCCACCCACCACCACGTGAGACTCCCCCATGCACGCTGCCTCGCTCGCCGCCACCGCCACCCCGTACGTCCTGCCCCCGCTGTGGCGCGTCCTGACCAAGGCCGGCTACTTCCTCGGCCTCAGCGCGGCCATCGGCACCACCGTCACCTACGCCACCACCGTCCGCCCCGCCCTGCGCGGCGCGGACCCCGACGACTCCAGGGTCCTGCGTGCCAGGGCCGCGACCTACCTGGCCGTGTCCGGCGTGGTCCTCCTGGTCGCCGGCTACTTCCAGCTCGCCGCCCGCCTCGCCCGCGCCGGCAAGGGCATGCCCTTCGGTGACGCCCTCGCCCCCGGCAGGCTCTGGGACTACCTCCAGGCCCCGGCCGCCAAGGGCGCCTGGATCGCCCAGGGCACCGTCCACCTCGTCCAGAACGCCGTCCTGGCCGCGACGGCCGTCCTGCTGGCCGCCCTGTTCGTCCCGGCCGTACGCCGCCACGTCGACGCGATAGCGCTCACCGCGCTGCCGGCCGCCCTCGCCGTCACCCTGATCGCCGCCGTCCCGACCACCACCCCCGCCGGGCTCGACCGCTGGCTCGACCTCCTCCTCGACCAGGCGCACATCGTCTCGGGCACCGTCTGGCTCGGCGGCCTCCCCCTGCTCGTCGCCCTCGCCGGCACCCGCGGCCGGCTCGGCACGGGCGCCGGCCTGCTGTGGGCGGACCTGTGGCGCCGCTTCAGCCTGGTCGCCATGGTCTGCGTCGCCGCCGTCACCGTCTCCGGCCTCTGGCTCAGCTGGAAGCACGTCGGCGCGGTCTCCCAGCTGTGGACCACCGGCTACGGCCTCGCCCTGCTCGTCAAGGTCCTCCTCGTCCTCGGCCTCGTCACCGCCGGCGCCTTCAACCAGTTCTGGCTGATGCCCCGCATCGCCCACGCCCGGCGCGCCGACGACACCTCCTCCCTGCTCCACCTCACGCTGCGGCACTTCCCGAAGGTCGTGTGGGGAGAGGTCGCCCTCGGCGTCGCCGTCCTGGCGGTCGTCCCGTTCATCACCGGATCGGCGCGCGCCGAGGCCGCGGACGCCAAGGCCGTCTCCTCCGGCACCGTCTTCGCGGCCGGCGCCGCCCTCGCGCTGGCCCTCGGCGTCTCCCTCTACGCCACCGCCAAGGCCTCCGACGCCCTGGCCCGCCGTCAGGGCGCCACCGCCTGACGACGGACGTGGGGCCGCCGACCCGGGTCGGCGGCCCCACGTGTCCCTCCGCCCGCGCGTCGTCGACCCGGGCACGAACCAGGCAGCGGCAGTCCGGAGCCGGCCCGCCGGAGGCGGAGACGCCGCCCCCGGGCAGCGGACCGGACGCACCCCGGCATGACCCGCGTCATCGCCGACATCTCGGTCTCCCCGGACGGCTTCGTCACCGGCCCCGACCCCGGACCGGACAACGGCCTGGGCACCGGCGGCCCGGCCCCGCACGCAACTCCCGGGAGGCCAGGAGGGGTTCACGTGCGGGGCGCCGCTCGGATACGGGTGGCGGGTGCCGGGGTCAGCCCGCGGCGCAGCCGCCGTTCCGGCAGTCCTGCCAGAGGTCCCAGGGGCCACCCGGAGCCTGCTCGGAGATCCGGGCCGTCCACGACGTGGCATTCCACATGTGCGCGAGCACCGTCAGCCGCCCGTCCGCCGACTGCGTGACGGAGGAGGGAGTGGCCACCCCCGCCGGGAGCGGGCCGGATCCCAGGTCGTTCCAGGAGCCCCAGACCCCGGGGGCGCTCTGCTCGTTGACGTACAACCGCGGGCTGCCCGAGCCCTGGTAGACCTCGAAGAAGGCCAGCGTGCCGTCCGCCCGCTGGAAGGCCACCGGTGGCCCGAAGAACCTCGGCACGCCCGCCCCGGCGGGGCCGAAGGGCTCGGGCGCCGACCACGGACCGTCCGGGCCGGCCTGGTGGATCCGTACCAGGACCGACGACTGGTATCCGATGGTGAACACCTCCAGGGCGCCGTCGGCGTCCGCGGCGGCGGTGAGCACCAGGTTCTGGAAGTTGAGGCTCATGCCGTTGACCTGGCTCCAGGCGCCGAACGGGCCGCCGGGGGCGGACTGCGTCCGGTACCAGATGGTCTGGCCGGTGGCGTAGTCGGTCGAGAAGACCGCGAACCGCGCCTGGGTGCCGTCGGGACGGGTGACCGTGGTGGACTGGCCCTCGGTGCCCGGGGGAGTTCCGGTGTCCCTCGGCAGGCCCGTCTCCGCGTCCGGTGCGGCGAGCACCGACGCCGGTGCCCCTGTCCGCACCTGCGCCTGCGCGGTCGGTGCGAGGAGGCCCACCGCACTGATGAGTGCGGCGCAGACGGTGGCCGCCGCCGTGAATCGCCGTGGGCTCTTCGGCATCGCTGGTTCCTGCCTTCCGATCGGTCGTCGAGGCCCGGCCGGGCGGGGCGCGGGCTGCCGGCCATCCTGCCCGCCAGGGCGACGGGTTCGGGCGCCCGCACCCGGGAATGGCCTGAACACGCGGGCCGCACCCGTACACCGTGGAGTCCACGGCAACCGTCCACTCCCCCCGGCCCACCGCATCGTCGACCTGAACGTGTTCCAGTAGCTTCGCCCAGGTCTCGGATTGTCGCACCCGACGGGTTCAATGGAACCGACGAGACGACCGACGGGAGCACCGCGCATGGAACCAACCTTCTTCTCAAGTCCTGAGGAGTTCCGGGACTGGCTGGAGGAGCACCATGCGACTGCCTCCGAATGCCGGGTGGGCATGTGGAAGAAGGGAACGGGCAAGCCCACCCTGAGCTGGTCGGAGGCGGTCGACCAGGCCCTGTGCTACGGCTGGATCGACGGCCGGCAGAGCCCGATCGACGACTTCTCCTGGACGATCCGGTTCACCCCGCGCAGGCCGCGCGGCAACTGGAGCCAGGTCAACCTCCGCAAGATCGAGGAGCTGACCGCGCAGGGGCTCATGCGGCCGGCCGGCATCGCGGTGTTCGAAGCCCGTGACCGGGGCCGCGAGGAGAAGCCGGTCTGGGAGTTCGAGGCGGCGCAGCTGGCTCGTTTCCAAGCGGAACCGCGGGCGTGGGAGTGGTTCAGCGGGCAGGCGCCGTCCTACCGCAAGTCGGCGATCCACCATGTGATCAGTGCCAAGCGGGACGAGACTCGGGAGCGGCGGTTGGACCAGCTGATCGCCGACAGCCTGGAGGGGGTGCGGCTCAAGCCGTTCCGGCGCCCCGGAACCTGAGGGCCCGGCAGACCCGCCGACTCGTGACCAGGCGACTGCCGGAACGGACGAACCCACCCTGTTGAACGGAACTGTTCTCGAAGCCCTGCCTCGTCCGCTTCAAGACGGGTGAAGGTCTCCGCGGGTGCGCGGCCGGCCGTATCGTTCGACGAGGGCGTTGCCGATCGAGGCCAGGTGGTCTCGCACACCCGGAGGGCCGGTCACCTCGACCCATTCGACCAGCCCGGAGAGCTCGCCGGCGAGGATGTACTCATTGGGGCCGCGGATCACGACCTCGATGCGGCCATCGGTCGTGGAACCTCCCACGTCGAGCCGGTCGCCGAGCGCCATCCGGAGTATGCCTATCCCGTCGGGTGTGCATACCGCCTGGACCTCCAGCGGCGTTCGTTTGCGATCGACCTCTTCGGCGATCTCATTCCAGCTCTCGGCAAGGTCGAAGTCCCCGGGTCGGTGCACAGGGTCGCCGGTCGGGTCAGCGGACGACACGCGGTCGATCCGGAAGACCCGTCGGCCGGTCCCGGTGTTGGAGACGAGGTACCACACAGGACCTTTGGCGACGATGCCCAGCGGGTGGACGGTTCTCCGGGTTTCGACGCCTTTGCTGTCGACGTAGCCGAGCGACACCTGGACGCCGCTGATCACCGCGTCCTGGAGTTCGTCGAGGAAGCGCGGCGGCCGGTGCTCGATCCGGCTCGCCCCCCATCGCTGCGGGTCCACGACCAGCGACGCCGCCGCTGCCTCGGCCTGCACCTGGAATGGCTTCGGTAGGGCATGGACGAGCTTGCGCAGGGCTGCCTTCATCGCCGGCGTCGCATCCGAGGCCGGACCGACGGCCAGGAACAGGGCGCGGGCCTCACTGGCGGTCAACCCGGACAGGTCGGTACGAGCGCCGCCCACGAGGCGCCAGCCGCCACCTCGGCCCTGTACGGAGTACACGGGCACCCCGGCCATGGCCAGGGCGTCGAGGTCGCGGCGGGCGGTGCGCTCGGAGACGTCCAGCTCTCGGGAGACCTCTGCGGCTGTCACCTGCTCGCGCCGTTGGAGCAGGAGGAGTACGGCCACCAGCCGATCGGATCGCATGCTGACAAAAGTCTCATGGAAACCGGTCATGGGGTGACCGGTTTGGGGAGCACGATGGCGACATGGCCTCATCGAGGAGGTCGACCGCCGGCGAACGCCCCAGAGAGGAAATGCAGTGTTCAATCCAGCAGAATTTCCCGAGCCCACCCTCGTCCAGGTCAACGGTGTGGAGCTCGAAGTCTTCGAGGCAGGCCGAGAGAACAAGGGCAAGCCCATCGTGCTCTGCCACGGCTGGCCGGAGCACGCCTTCTCCTGGCGTCACCTGATGCCCGTCCTCGCAGCGACCGGCTACCACGTCATCGCACCGAACCAGCGGGGCTATGGCAACTCATCCCGCCCGACCGAGGTGACGGACTACGACATCGAACACCTGACGGGTGACCTCGTCGCGCTCCTGGACCACTACGGCTACGAGGACGCCACCTTCATCGGCCATGACTGGGGTGCGTTCGTCGTCTGGGGGCTGACCCTGTTGCACCCCGACCGGGTGAACAAGCTGATCAACCTGAGCCTGCCTTACCAGGAGCGCGGAGAAACGCCGTGGATCGAGGTCATGGAGACCTTCCTCGGCGGCGACTTCTATTTCGTCCACTTCAACCGGCAGCCGGGCGTCGCGGACGCCGCATTCGATGCCAACACCTCCCGGTTCCTCCGCAACCTCTACCGGAAGAACGTGCCCCCCGCATCCCCAGAGCCGGGCATGGCGTTCATCAACCTCGCCAAGGCGGAAACAGCACTCGGTGAGCCCGTCATGAGCGACAGCGACCTGGCCGTCTACGTCGCCGCGTTCGAGACGTCGGGATTCACCGGCGGCATCAACTGGTACAGGAACCTCGACCGCAACTGGCACCAGCTGGCGGACGCGGACCCGGTCATCAAGCAGCCCGCCCTCATGATCTACGGCGACCAGGACTTCGCGATCCCGAGGTTCGAAAGACTGGCAGAGTTCGTGCCCAACGTGGAAGTGGTCGGCCTGGACTGCGGTCACTGGATCCAGGAGGAAATGCCGGAAGAAACCAACCAGGTGATTTCGGAATGGCTGGAGCGGCAGGGCTGGAGCCTGTCCGACAAATGATCACCGAGCGGGTGCATTGCTCGGTCCAAATTGCCTTGCCGTCCTGACGTCGGCCAGTAGGCGTCACCCGTAGGCGTCACGGCCCCGCGTGCGGGCGGCACCGTCAGGGCCGTCCCCGCTCCGCGATGGACCGGGTGACGGCGGCCAGGTGGTGGGAGGTCTCCCAGGCGCGCCGCTGGCTGGGGCCGCCGGGACCGGCCGCGAGGCCGTCGGCCCGGAGGCGGATCTCACCGTCCCCCCAGGACAGTTCGTCGTTCGTCCGACCGCCGAACCAGACCTCGGCCCGGGTGAGTTCGCGGCACAGCCGGAGCGTGTCGATCCCCGCCATGCCGACGGCCCGCACGACGTGCCAGTGCCGCCCGCTGGTGTAGCGCAGGTTGACGGGTGCGGCTCGCACGCGGGCGGGAGCGGGCGGCTCGGGGTGGGTGACGCCGTGGTCGCCGAAGTCGGGCGGTCGGCCTCCGGCCCGTCGGGCGACGCGCTCCCAGAGGTCGAGGTCGTGGCGGCGCAGCGCGGTGAGGACGTGGGGCGTGACGCGGCGCAGGGACGGCGGGAACGCGCCGCCGGCGAGCGCGATGCGCCGCCAGGGCAGTGCGCGGGCCCAGGCCAGGACCTCGGTTGCCCGTGGCACGAGGCCGGTGACCGTGTCGGCGTCGGGGAGGTAGCCGGCGTCGAGCAGCAGGTCGGTGTCCGGCGGCTTGAGCACGACGGCGTCGAGGGTGCGGCGGACGTCCTCGGTCAGTTCCCGGGGGCCGTGGGGCAGGTGGTTGAGGTCGACGCGCAGGCACCCTCCGGCGCCGTGGGCGAGCTGGGCCTGGCGGGTCTCGTCGAGGGAGCCGTCCGGGTCGGTGGTGCGGAAGGCGGGGACGAGCGTGTGGAGCCACTCGCGGAAGGCGTCGCTGAGCCAGCGCATCGCGTGGCCGCGGAAGCCGGTCCCCACGGCGCCGTACTGCCAGAGCTGCCCGCAGTCGACGGTCACGGTGAGGTTGCCGGGCAGGTGGTCCCCGGCGTGGTCGGCGAAGGTCTGCACGACGTCGGCCAGGCGCTGGTCGGGGTGGACTTCGAGGAGCGGGCGGATGCGCGCCTGGACGTCGGCGCTGATGTTGCGAAGGGCGATGAACTCGCCCGCCTTGCCACGCAGGATCGGTACGTACTCCATCGGCATCCCCCTGCTGACGGTGGCGCGTGCGTTACCCGGGGTTACTGTCGCCCCGCCAGTGTGCGACGCCCGCCGCCGTCGCACCAGGGCGCGCACCCGGCGCAGCGGGCGGGCGCGCGGCGACGGCGGCCGGACGGCCCGGCGGGCTCCCCTACCGAGTGCCCTCGGAGAGGTCGATGTCGTGGACCGGGATGTCCGGGTCGGCGGCGGCCGTGCCCAGCAGCCGGGTGTAGCGGGTGCGGAGGGCCTCGACGGTGGAGCGGTCGAACAGGTCGGTCCGGTATTCGACCACGCCGTCGAGTCCGCGCGGGGTGCCGTCGGCGTCCCGGCGCTCGGACAGGCCGAAGCTCAGGTCGAACCCGGCGGCCCCCGTTCCGACCAGCTCCACCGCGGCGGTCGCGCCCGGGAGTTCCAGTCTCTCGGGGAGGGCCGGCGCGAGGACCAGCATCACCTGGAACGGGGCCCGGCCGAACACGGCACGCCCGCTCGCCGCCCGCCGTGGCCCCTGCGCCTCCACGACCAGGTCGAAGGGCAGGTCCTGGTGGGCGAAGGCGGCCAGGTCGGTGTGCGTGACCCGGCCGAGCAGCTCGCGGAAGGTCGGCTCGCCCGAGGTGTCGGTGCGCAGGAGGAGCGTGTTCACGAAGAAGCCGACGAGGTCGTCGAGTTCCGCGTCCGGGCGGTCGGACACCGCCGTGCCGATCGGGAGGTCCGTCCCCGCGCCGAGGCGGGTGAGCAGCGCGGCCAGTCCGGCGTGCGCCACCAGGAAGAGGCTGGCGTGCTCGTCCGCGGCCAGTTCCAGGAGCCTCCGGTGCACGTCCGCGGGGACGGTGAAGGCCACCGTGTCGCCGGCCCGGTGCGCCGGGCGTCCGGGCGCGGCCCGCTCGGCACGGTCGGCGGGCAGCGGGATGCGTTCCGGCAGGCCGTCCAAGGTCTTGTTCCAGTAGGCGAGTTGGCCGGACCGCAGGGCGCTGGGCTCCTCGTCGGTGCCGAGCAGTCCGCGCTGCCACCGGGTGAAGTCGGCGTACTGGACGGGCAGCGGCGGCCAGCCCGGGGCGTCGCCGCCGACGCGGGCCCGGTACGCGGCGGCGAAGTCGTCCAGCAGCCGGGGCAGCGAGGCGCGGTCGCAGGCGATGTGGTGGAGCAGCAGGAGCAGCGTCGGCCGGCCAGCGGCCGTTTCGGTGAACAGGACTGCTCGCAGGGGGAGTTCGCTCTCCAGCTGGAAGGGGCGGCCGGCCGCGGCGGCCAGTGCGGCGGGCAGCCCGCCCGGGGCGACGGGTTCGACCGTGAGTGCGGGGCGCGCGGCCGCGACCGGCAGGATGTGCTGGACCGCCTGGCCGTGCCGCTGCCGGACGAGGGTGCGCAGGGTCTCGTGCCGGGCCGTGAGGTCGCCCAGGGCGGCGCGGAGCGCCTCCCGGTCCGGCTCGCCGTCCCAGCGCAGCACCAGGGGGACGTTGTAGGTGCTGTCGGGGCCGGCGAGCCGGTGCAGGAACCAGAAGCGCCGTTGGCCGTAGGAGAGCGGGACCGGCTCGGCACCCCGGTCCCCGGCCCGTGGGAGCCGGGGGACGGGCCGGGGCCCCGGTCCCCCGGGGACGTCGCCCGGACGGTCCGGGTCGCCGAGGTGGACGGCGAGCGCGGCGACGGTCGGGTGGTCGAAGACGTCCCTGACGTCCGGCTCCGCGCGGGCGCCGAGGCCGGCGCGGCGCACCAGGGCGACCAGCCTGCTCGCCCGCAGGCTGTCGCCCCCGAGGTCGAAGAAGTCGTCGTCGGCCCCGACCCGTTCCGCGGCGAGCACCTCGCCGTACAGCCTGGCCAGTTCGATCTCCAGCGGCGTGCCCGGGGCGCGTGACGGCAGGTGCGCGCGGGCGCGGGGGGCGGGGAGCGCCGCCCGGTCCAGCTTCCCGTTGGGGGTGAGCGGCAGCCGGTCGAGCGGGACGAACAGGGACGGGACCAGATGCTCCGGAAGCCGCCCGCGCAGCCACTGCCGCAGCCGGGCGAGGTCCGGCCCGGGATCGTCCGCCGCCGCCTCGCGGGCAAGGACGACGAAGGCCACCAACCGGGCGGCCCCGTCGGCCCGCTGATCGCTCCGCTCCCCGGCGGGGGCCGGACCGTCCGGAGGGCCGGAGCTCGCCAGCACGGCGCCGCCCGCCACGCCGGGGGCGGCCAGCAGCGCCGCCTCGACCTCGGCCGGTTCGATCCGGAAACCGCGGACCTTGACCTGGTGGTCCGCCCTGCCGAGGTACTCCAGGGTGCCGTCCCGGCGGGCGCGTACGAGGTCGCCCGAGCGGTACAGCCGGGACCCGGCGGGGCCGAAGGGGTCGGCCACGAAGCGTTGCGCGGTCAGCCCGGGGCGATGCAGGTAGCCCCTGGCCACTCCCGAACCGGCGACGTACAGTTCGCCGGCCACCCCGGGGGGCACCGGGCGCAGTCGGTTGTCCAGGACGTACAGCCGGGTGCCGGCCAGGGCCTTGCCGATCGGGACGGCCCGCGCCGTGCCGTGGCCGTGGTCCAGGTCGAGCCGGGTCGAGTGGACCACGGTCTCGGTGATGCCGTACATGTTGACCAGGACGGGCCCGCGGTCCCGGTGCCGCCCGTACCAGGAGCGCACGACGGCCGGGGAGAGCGCCTCACCACCGAGGACGACCCGGCGCAGGGCCAGGTCCCGCCCCCGCTCCGGCTCGTCGGCGTCGGCCCGCGCCAGTGCCAGGAAGGCGGAGGGCGTCTGGTTGAGCACCGTGACGCGTTCCCGCACCAGCAGGTCGAGGAAGGCCCGCGGCGAGCGGCTCACCTCGCGGGGGACGACCACCAGGCGGCCGCCGTGCGCGAGGGCGCCCCACATCTCCCAGACGGAGAAGTCGAAGGCGCAGGAGTGGAACATCGTCCAGGTGTCGTCGGGGCCGAACCCGAACCCGGCGGCTCCCTCGCTCAGCAGCGCCACCGGGCCGCGGTGCGGGACCACCACGCCCTTGGGGCGGCCGGTGGATCCGGAGGTGTAGATGACGTACGCGGCGTGGTCGGGCATCAGCGCCTCCGTGCGGTCCGCGTCGGTCGGATCGGCACCGGTCGGATCGGCATCGCCGGTCGCGGTCGCGGCTCCTGCCAGGTCGGTTTCGGAGAGGACGCAGACCGGCCGGGCGTCGGCGAGGATCCGCTCCGTGTGCTCCGGCGGCCAGTCCGGGTCGAGCGGGAGGTAGGCCGCGCCGGTCTTGGTCACCGCCAGGATCGCGGTGACCACGGCCTCGGAGCGGGGCAGCAGGACGGCGACGGTGCGTTCGGGTCCCGCGCCGCGCCGGATCAGCGTCCTGGCCAGCCGGTTAGCGCGCGCGTTGAGTTCGGCGTAGGTGAGCCACCGGTCGCCGTGGCCGACGGCCGGGGCGTGCGGGGTGCGCGCGGCCCACTGTTCGAACAGCTCGGGCAGCGTACGGGGCGAGGCGGGCGTACGCGGCGTACACGGCTCACGCGGCGAGGCGGGCGTGGGTGCGCCGGGGCGCGGCACCAGCAGCCTGCGCTCGTCCGGCAACAGCAGGTCCAACCCTCCGACGGGGCAGCCGGGTTCGTCGACCAGCTGGTCGAGCAGGCGGACGCAACGCCCGGCCTCGGCGGCGACCTCCTCGGGCCCGTACCGCCCGGCCTCGGCGTGCACCTCCACCATCAGGCCGGCCCGGCCGCGTTCCGGCCTGACCATGACGGAGAGGTCCTCCAGCGCGCCGGTGTTGAGCTGCCGGAGGGTCATCGGCCGCCCGGCGAAGCTCCGGCCGAAGCTGAAGGGGACGATGTTCGCGGTCAGTCGGTACGGCGCGCGGGCGGACCCGGTGAAGCCGAGGTCACGGCGGAGGTCCTCGTACCGGTAGCGCTGGTGGGCGAGGGCGAGGGTGGTGGCCTCATCGACGGTCCGGATCAGGTCGGCGGCCGGCCGGCGCTGGTCGACCGGCACCCGCAGGGGGAGCACGTTCGACGCCGCGCCGGTCACGGCGCCCGCCGTCCTGGCGGTGCGGCCGGCGACCGGGAACCCCACGACGACCTCGTCGCCCCCGCCGGTGCGGACGTGCTCCAGCAGGACGGCGCAGGCCGTCGCCACCGCCGTCCAGGGGACGCCGAGTTCGCGGGCGCGGGCGCGGAGGGCGGCCGCCCGGGCCTCGGGCATCCGGGAGGCGCCGCGCACCGGCGCCCGGTCCGTCCGGTCGGGCCGCTCCCGGCCGGGTGCGGCCGGGAGGGGCACACCCGGCCAGCCGGCCATCGTCGCCGTCCAGAACACGCGGTCGGCCTCGAAGTCGGGCGTGGCGCGGTAGGCCCGCTCGGCGTTCAGCAGGGTGTCCGACGGCACCTGGTGGCCCGGCTCCGGGGACTCGCCGCGCTCCAGCGCCGCGTAGACCTCGCCGAGCCGCCGGGCGAACAGCGCGAGGCCGAAGCCGTCCACCGCCAGGTGGTGGACGAGCAGGTACCAGCAGACCCGGTCCTCGGCGAGGCGCAGGAACGCGGTCCTGAACACCGGACCGTTCTCCAGGTCGAGCGGTCGGGCGAGGTCGGCCCGCATCCAGTCCAGCGCGGCGGCCGTCGGCGCGGGTTCCCCCCGGAGGTCGACGACCGGCACGTGCCAGGCGGGCAGGGGGCCGGCCCACTGCCTCGGCTCCCCGGAGGCCGTGACGGCGAACCGGGACCCGAACGGCCCGGTCTCCGCCACGGCGAACCGGAAGGCCGCCTCGTACAGCCCCGGGTCGAGGTCTCCGGCGACCTCGAACGCGCTCGCCAGCCGGTACCGGACCGGGGACGCCAGCTGCTGCGCCGACCAGATCCCCTGCTGCGTCGTGGTGAGCGGAATCGACGGGTGGTCCGCCGAGCGCTCCTGCTCCGGCCCGTTCCTCACGGGGTGTTCACCGATCCCTCCTGCGGTGCCTCGACGACCCGCACGCCGTCCGTACGGTCCGTCCCGCCCGCGACCCTGGCCAGCGCTCCGACCGTCTTGTGTTCGAGGATGTCCTGCGCCGTGAGGGCGAGCCCCGCCCGGCGCAGTCGGCTCAGCAGCCGGATCGACATGATGCTGTCGCCGCCGAGGTCGAAGAAGCCGCTGTCCGCCGCGACGTCGGGGAGTCCGAGCACCTCGCGGAACGCCCGCGCCACAAGCTCCTCCCGCGCTCCGTCGGCGGCCTGCGGGTCGGCCTCCAGCGGCCGCACGCCCGTCGGCGGCCTCCCCCGGTCGAGCTTGCCGCTGCCCGTGCGCGGCAGCGCGGAGGCGGCCTCCACCTCTGCCGGGACCAGGTGTGCCGGCAGCCGTTCGGCCGCCCAGTCCCGCAGTGCGCGGCTGCCGGGAACGCGGGCTCCCGGCACGGGCACCAGACAGGCCACGAGCCTGGCGTCGCCGCTCGTCCCCTTCCGAACGCCGGCCATGACCTCGGCGACGGCGGGGTGCCGGGCCAGCACCGCCTCCACCTCGCCGAGTTCGACCCGGAAGCCGTTGACCTTGACCTGGGCGTCCGCGCGGCCGAGGAAGTCGAGCTGCCCGTCGGGGCGCCGGCGGGCCAGGTCGCCGGTCCGGTACATCCGCTCGCCGGGCGGGCCGAACGGGTCGGCGACGAAGTGCGCGGCGGTCAGCCCGGGTCGGCGCAGGTAGCCCCGGGCGAGGCCGTCCCCCGCCAGGTACAGCTCGCCCTGGCGGCCGGCCTCCACCCGGCGGAGCGAACCGTCGAGCACGTAGGCGCGTACGTGGCCCAGCGGCCGCCCGATGGGCGGCGCGCCCTCCGGCAGCGGACCGTCGCCCGCCGGGGCGGGGGCCCCGAGGGTGGCCGCGGTGGCGTAGACGGTGGCCTCGGTGGGCCCGTACAGGTTGAGCACCCGGGTGCCGGGCGCGGTCTCCCGGATCCGCGCGGCGAGGGCGGCGGGGAGCGGCTCACCGGCCATCGCGAGCGTCGTGGCCGACACCTCCAGGCCGCCGTCCCCGATCAGCGCCGAGAACACCGAGGGGACGGCGCACAGCAGGCCGCCCGACCAGCGCGGCGGGTCTCCGTCGAGCAGCGACAGGAGACTGTCGACCACCTCGACGCTGCCGCCGCCCGCCAGCGCCGGGAAGATCTCGGCCACCGACACGTCGAAGCCGAACGGGCTCGCCGCCAGCACGTGGGCCAACGACCCGGCGCCGAATCCGGCGGCCGCCCACTCCACCAGGGCGACCGCACCGCGGTGCGGCACCACGACCCCCTTGGGCGTACCGGTGGAGCCCGAGGTGTAGACGACGTACGCGGGATGCGAGGGCCGCAGCGGCTCGGGGCGGTCGGCGTCGGACGGCGCCGCGGGCGAGAGGCGCGCCAGCTCCCGGGCGATCGCGGGGTCGTCGAGCCGGATGGTCGTGGTCGTCCGGCTCACCGCGTCCGTGACGCCCGGGCCGGCCGCCGCGTCGGCCAGCACGCAGACGGGTTCCGCGTCCTCGACCATGAAGCGGAGCCGCTCGGCCGGGTAGCCGGGGTCGAGCGGCAGGTACGCGGCGCCGGTCTTGAGTACCGCGAGCATCGCCACGAGGGTCCCGGCGCGCCGAGGGAGCAGCAGCCCGACGACCGACTCCGGCCCGGCGCCCCGGTCGAGCAGGAGCCGGGCCAGCCGGTTGGCCCGCTCGTGGAGCTCGGCATGGCTGAGCCCGCCCTCGGCGTCGATGACGGCGACCGCGTCGCAGTGGCCCCGGGCGGCGTCCTCCAGCAGGTCGGTGAGCGTCCGTCCGGGTGGTCCGGAGGCCGCGCCGCCCGGCCGGGAGGGAGCGGCCGCCGGCTCGTCCGCGACCTGGCCGGCCGGCGGAGCAGGACCGCCGAGGAGGCCGCCGCAGTGGGCCTCCCCGTCGTCCGCGACGGCGTACAGCAGCTCCACGAACGCCTCGGACGCGGCGGTGATCGTGTCGGCGTCGAAGAGCCGCGTCGCGTACTCCATCATGACCGTCAGCCCGTCCTGGTCCGCCAGCTCGCCGACGATCATCGAGAGGTCGAACTTGGCGGTGCCGGGCGGGAGCCCGGGGAAGTGGGCGAGAAGCTCCGGGTCGTGCGCCGGTCCGACGGCGATCCCGCCGAAGTCGGTGGCCGGCGGCAGCGTCTGGTGCACGTACATCACGTCGAAGACCGGGTTGCGGCTCGGATCGCGATCGCCCACGACCTCGTGCACGACCTTCTCGAACGGGACCTCCTGGTGGTCGAGGGCGCCGAGCACCACCCCGCGCACCTGGCGCAGCAGCTCGCGGAAGCCCGGGTCGCCCGACAGGTCCGTGCGCAGGGCCACGGTGTTGTTGAAGAAGCCGAGCAGACCCCACAGTTCGGGCCGGCTGCGGCCGATGGTCGAGGTGCCGACGACGATGTCCCGCTGACCGGACCAGCGGGCGAGCAGCACGTTGAGCGCGGTGAGCAGCACCATGAACAGCGTGGCCGACTCCTGGGCTCCCACCTCGCGCAGCCGCAGGACCAGCGGGCCCGGGATGGTGAACCCGTGGGTGGCTCCCACGAAGTCCATCCGGCCGGGACGCGGCCGGTCGGTGGGCAGCTCCAGGACGGGCGGGTCGCTCAGCCGTTCGCGCCAGTAGTCCAGTTCACGGTCGAGGCGGGAGTCGGCCACCAGCTCGCGCTGCCACCGCGCGTAGTCCGCGTACTGCACCGGCAGCGGATCGAGGTCGGGGGCGCGGCCCTCCAGGCGGGCCGTGTAGAACTCCAGCAGCTCCCGCCGCTGGATCTGCGGAGCCCAGCCGTCGTTCACCGCGTGGTGCATGCACCAGCAGACGACGTGGTCGTCCTCGCCGATCCGCACGACGGTCACCCGGACGAGCGGTTCCCCGGCGATGTCGAAGGCCCGGCGCATGGCGGAGGCGATGACCTCGCCCACCGCGGTCATCGGGTCGTCCTCGCCCGAGACGTCCAGGTACGTGAAGAAGTCGCCGAGTTCGGGCCGGATCCTCAGCCCGGACAGGCCGTCGGTCTCGACGAGGTTGGACCGCAGCACCTCGTGGCGCCGGGCCAGGTCCTCCCAGGCGAGCCGGAACGCCCCGACGTCCAGCGGGCCGCGGTGCCGGGAGGCGCCGGGGAGGTTGTAGAGCGTGGTCAACGGGTCGAGCTGGTGGTGGAACCACATGCGCTCCTGCCCGTACGACAGCACCGGCTCCCCGCCCGGGACGATCGGCGGCAGTCCGGCGCCGGACGACTCGGGGACGGCCGGGGCGGCCGGCGCGTCCGCGGCGGCCGGCGGTTCCGGCGAGGGCGTGGGCGCGTGCCGCGCCCGGTCGTGCACGGCCTGTGCGAGCGAGCCGACGACGGGATGGTCGTAGATGTCCGTCGTCTTGAGCCGGACCCCGTGCCGCTCCCGTATCCGGTCCAGGAGCTGGAGGGCGATGACGGAGTTGCCACCGATCGAGAAGTAGTCGGCGTCGGCGGGGACCTCGTCCGCGTGCAGCAGCTCGACCAGGGTCTCCCGCAGCCACTCCAGTACGGTCCCCGGCTCCCCGGTCGGCTCCGCGCCGGGCGAGCGGACAGTCTCCTCGGCGGCCGGCGCGGGCACCAGAGCCGGAGCCGGAGCCGGGGCCGGAGGCGGAGCGGTGGTCGGCGCGGCGGCCGGACGGAGCCCGTCATCGGAGGACAGCACCTCGCCCAGTGGCCTGGCCCAGCAGCGCACCCCGGTGAACGGGTGCCCCGGCAGCGGGACCCGGCCCGCCGACGGGTCGGCCCGCAGCGCCGGCCAGTCCAGGCCGACGCCCTCCTCGTACAACCGCCCCAGCAGCTCCAGGACGGCGGCGTCGGCGGCACCGGGCCGCAGCCGGAGCACCCGGGCGTCCGTACGGCCGTGCAGACGGGCCGTCAACCGGTCGCCGAGCTCGCCGCGGACCGCCAGCTCCACGAACACGACGGGGCCGGCGGCGAGTTGCTCGTCCGCCGCCGCGTGGAGCTGCTCCACCCGCAGCGGGTCGCCCGCCACCGCCGGGTCCCCGCCGCTGCGCGCCCGTCGCAGCGTGGCGGTGTCCTCGGCGCTGAGATCGCCCCGCAGGTACCGGGCGGTGTAGCGGGAGATCCCCGAACTCATCAGCCCGTCCGGCCTGACGCCGGCCCGGACCAGCCGCCGGTACGCGGCGAGCTGTCCGCGGACCATCGCGGCGCGGTCGGCGGGGGCGGGCAGCTCGTCCGGCAGGTCGTCCGGCAGCCCCGTCGGCGGCCCGGCCGGTGGCTCGCCCGGCGGCTCGCCCGGCGGCTGGTCGAACGGCTCGCCGGGTACGGCGTCCGCGGAGAGCAGGAACACCACCCGGGGCGCGGCGAGCGGGCCGGTCGCTTCGGGTGCCCCGGCCGCCCCGGGCCGACGCCAGGTGACCTCGGCGGCCAGGCGCGCCGCAAGCTCCGAGGTGTCCCGGGCGACCACGGACACCCGGTGGCGGGCGTGCTCCCGGCCCTCGTTCAGCGTCCGCGCGACATCGGCCAACGGGTGGGCGGTGTGCCGCAGTTCGAGCGACAGCCGCTCGCACTGGTCGAGCAGGTCCGCCCGGCCGCGGGCGGACACCGCGACCAGCCGCGGGGTGCCGACGGCGGGGCGCGTGGCCACCGGGGCCGCCGCCGGGGGCTGTTCCACCACGCAGTGCGCGTTGACGCCGCCGAGGCTGAACGAGCTCACACCCGCCCGGCGCGTCTCCTCGTCCCACGGTTCGAGCGAGGTGACGACCTCCAGGCGGGCGCCGTCGAGGTCGACCTCGTCGGCGGGCTCCTCGAAGTGCAGCGAGGGGTACAGCTCGCCGTGGTGCACGCTGAGGACCGCCTTGACGAGCCCGGCGATCCCCGCGGCGTGGTCCAGGTGCCCGATGTTGGTCTTCACCGAGCCCACCTTGACCGTGCGGCCGCCGTCCGGGCGGGCCAGGGCCAGGCCCTCGGCCTCGACCGCGTCACCGAGCCGGGTGCCCGAACCGTGGGTCTCGATGTATCCGGCGGTCGCCGGGTCCAACGCGGCGCTGCGCCATGCCCTGGTGATGGCCTCGGCCTGCGAGCGGGCGCTCGGGGTGCTGATGGTCGCGGAGTGCCGGCCGTTGTGCACCACGGCGCTGCCGCGGATCACGGCATGGATGAACGAGCCCTCCGCCAGCGCCCGGTCCAGCGTGGTGAGGAGCACCACCGCGCCGCCCTCGCCGGAGCCCGCGCCGTCCGCGGCTCGGTCGAACGCGCGGGACCGGGCGGTGGGCGAGGCGATGCCGGGGAAGTCGGCCATCGCGGCCGCGGGCGGCACGACGTGGCGCAGGCTCACCCCGCCGACGACGGCGTAGTCCGCGTCGCCGTCGCGCAGTTCACGGCAGGCCTGGTGGACGGCGACGAGGGCGCCGTTGCAGCCGGTGTCGACGCCGTAGCAGGGGCCGGTGAAGCCGAAGAGGTGGGAGACCCTGGCGGGCAGGGCGCAGGGGATGTTGCCGCTCATCCCGAGGGTGCCGGGCTCGCGCACCAGCGGTGCGTAGCCGTTGCTCGGCGAGCTGAAGACCACCGCCGTCCGGCTGTCCCGGAGCTCGGACGGGGCGTATCCGGCGTTCTCCAGCGCCTCCTCGGTGAGCTGGAGCGCCAGCCGGTGCTGCGGGTCGGTCACCTCCGCCTCGCGCCGGGAGAGGCCGAAGTGCTCGTGGTCGAAGAGGTCGATCCGCTCCAGGTAGCCCTGCTCCGGATAGTCCTGCCGGGGGTCGAGCCCGGTGCTCCGGATCCGCTCCGGGGGGATCGGGCGCACCGAGTCCCGCCCCGCCCGCAGGTTCGCCCGGAAGGCGGCGAGGGAGTCCGCCTGCGGGAATCTGGTGGCGATGCCGATCACCGCGACGACCGGCCTGCCGGGTGCCACGTCCGTACCGCTCATCTCGCCTCTCCGTTCCCGCGTCTCAGAGCTCGTAGGCGGCCGGTGGGACCGGTCCGTCGTCCTGCCCGCGTTCGCCCAGGTGGTCGGCGATCCGCTGCGCCTGGGCGGCGATGGTGACGTGGTCGAACAGCTCGCCCACCCGCAGTGCCCCGGGCCACTGCCCGTCCAGCCGGTCGTGCAGGTCGACGACCTTGATCGAACTCCCGCCGACCGCGAAGAAGTTGTCGTCCGGGGCGGAGTCGGAGTGCCCGAGCACCTCGGCCCAGATCCGGCCGACGGCGCACCGGTGCCCGCCCCAGTCCCCGCCCGCGACGCCCGCAATGCCCGCAACGCCCGCAACGCCTGCGACGGCCCCGGAGCCGGGCCCGGCGGTCGGGAGCAGCGCGCGGAGCGCGGCCCGGTCCGCCTTGGTGCTGCGGTCGAGCGGAATGCGGTCGACCGGGACGAACAGGGCCGGCACGGCCTGCTCGACCAGCCGGCCCCGGCAGTGTCCGCGCAGCTCCGCGGCGTCCGGCGGACTGCCACCGGGTGTCGGCAGGACGAAGGCGACCAGCTGCGGCCCTCCCGGGCCGGCCGGCTCGCAGAGCGCCACGGCCTGCTCCACGCCCGGGTGGCGTTCCAGCACGCTCTCGATCTCGCCGAGCTCGATCCTGGCACCGCGGATCTTGACCTGGTCGTCCGTTCGGCCGTGGTAGTGCAGCGCGCCCCGCTCGTCGACGCTGGCGACGTCCCCGGTGCGGTAGAGGCGCCCGCCCGGCCGGCCGTACGGGTCCGCGACGAACCGCTCGGCCGTCCGGGCCGGCTGGTTCGCGTAGCCGAGCGCCACCAGCGGGCCGCCGACGTAGAGCTCGCCCCGCTCCCCGGCGGGGACTTCGCGCAGCCGCTCGTCCAGGACCAGGGTGTGCACCCCCGGCCAGGGCCGCCCGATCGGGACCCGGTCCCGCTCCGGGTCCGGATCGGTCTCCACCGTGCAGGCGATGGTCGTCTCGGTGGGCCCGTACTCGTTGACGATCGGTATCCGGGGGAACCGCTCGCGGTGCGCGCCCACCAGCCCGGGCGTGCACACCTCTCCCCCCACGACCACGAGGCGCAGCGTGTCGGGCAGGCCGCCCGGGTCCTGGAGCACGGCACGGTAGTAGGAGGGGATGTTGAACAGGTGGGTCACCCGGTGCTCCCTGGCCAGCCGGGCGAACTCCGCGACGCGCACCAGCTGTTCGGGATCGGGCAGCACCAGCGTGTGGCCGCCGGTGAGCGACCAGAACATGCCGCCGAGGATCCCGTCGAAGGACAGCCGCAAGGCGATCAGGAGGACGGCGTGCCCGGTGCCGTACACCGGCCCCCGGCCGCCGATGGACGCCGCGAGCTGGTCCCGGCCGACCAGGACGCCCTTGGGCGCACCGGTGGACCCGGAGGTGTAGGCGACGTAGGCGGGGCTCTGCTCCGGGACCGCCGGGTACGGGTCGCCGGGTGGCTCCCGCCGGCCCGCCTCGACGAGCCGCGCCGGCCGGAGGTCCGCCGCGTCCAGGACGGCCGGCGGTACGGGCAGCGCGGCGAGCACGGAGGCCGGCACGGCGTCATCGCCCTCGCTCAGCACCACGGCGCAGTCGACGTCCCGGCACAGCGCCTCGAACCGCCCCACCGGCAGGTCCGGTTCCAGGACCGCCCAGGTGGCACCGGTGCGCAGCGCGGCGAGCATGGCGAGGACGGACAGCGCGCTCTGCCGTGTCCGGACGCAGACCACCCGGCCCGGCCGCAGCCCGTGCCGCCACAGCAGCCGTGCGAGACCCGCCGAGGCGTGGTCGAGCTCACGGTAGGTCAGCGAGACCCCGCCGATGACGAGTGCGGCCGCCTCGGGTGTCCTGGCCACCTGGCTCCGGAAGGCGGCCCACACCGGCCGCACCTCCGCCGGGGCGTCCTTGCCGGTGCCACCGGGGTGCCGGGTCGTCGCGGCGCCGCCGCCCGTGCCGGTCATGCCGCACCGCCGATCACCCGGGTGTGCCCTGGCGCCTCGGCCGGCGGGCGCCGCGGGTCCACGACGAGCACCAGGCGGTCCCCGTCGGCGGCCGTCGCCTCGTAGCCGGCGAAGCGCATGGTGACCAGCAGGTTCCGGTTGACCGCGGTCGGGACGAAGTGCGCGACCGGGCGCCGGCCGTCCGCCAGGGCCTGCCGGATCAGCTGGTGCAGCAGCACGCTCCCCGCACCGCGGGAGGCGACCCGGCAGGACATCAGGATCAGCCGCAGGACCGCGTCCCGCCCGACGAGTTCGGTGACGGACAGGCCGATGGTCCCGTAGTCGCCGAAGCGGTCCCGGAGCCCGGCCAGCAGCACCTGGTGGTCCGGGGAGGCGCTCAGCCGGCGCAGCTCGTCGATCCCGTAGGTCAGCCCCGTGCTGTTGAGCTGATGGGTGCGGACGGTCAGCTCGCTGGCCCGGGCCAGGTCCTCCTCGGTGGCCGGGCGCAGTTCCATGACCAGGCCGAGCGAGTCGAGGAACGCCTGGCGTCCTTCGGTGAACCCCTCTTCGGCCTCCTGGCGCCGCCACTCGGCCTGGTAGAGCCGGCGTCGCCCGGCGGCCTCCGCCGTGAGGTGCTCGGGCCGGAAGTCCCGGAAGCCCGGCAGCCGTCCGGCCTCCGCCGCCGGGTAGCAGCGGACCATGGGGAGTTCGCTCGCGACCTCCGCCCGCTCCACCGGGTCGTTGTCGATGAACGCGACGGTGTCCAGGCCGATGTTGAGGGCCTTCGCGATCCGGCGAACCGCGGCGGACTTGGCGCCCCAGCCCACCTGCACCGCGCAGAACCAGTCGCTCAACCGGCGTTCGGTCAGGTGGCGCCGGACGGCGCCGGGTTCGCCCCGGCTCGCGGCGGCGTGCAGGATGCCGCGGCGGTCCAGCTCGGCCAGGGTCCCCAGCGCCGCGGGGAAGGGCGCGGGGTCGTCGCCCTCCAGCACCACGCCGTCCCACAGGGTGTCGTCCAGGTCCCACACGAGGCACTTGACGGTGGGCGCGTCCGCCGCCGTCATGACGCGCCTCCGGGGAGACCGGGCCCGACGGGGCTGTCCGTGCCCCGCGCCGTTTCCCCGAAACGCCGTAACAACCGCTCCGCTATGTAGAGTTCGGACACCTGCTGGGCTCCTTCGATGATCTCCATGACCTTGGCGTCCCGGAAGTGGCGGCCCGCCCTGCTGTCCGGCGCGCAGCCGGCCGAGCCGAGCACCTGGACGGCGTCGCGGCTCGCCGACGCCGCCGCCGAGGCCGCCGCGTACTTGGCCATGACCGTCTCGGCCACCCCGTGCCCCGGGCCCGGAGCCCGGGCCTCCGCGGCCCTGCGGGCGAGTTCGCGGGCCCCGGCGGCGTCCACCGCCGCCCTGGCCAGCAGCGAACGGACCGACTGGTGGTCGCCCAGCGGGACGCCGCCCTGCCGGCGGACCGCCGCGTGGGTGGCGGCGTCCTCGACGCACGCCTCCGCCATGCCCACGCACCCCCAGGCGACCGTGAAGCGGCCGTGGTCGAGCGCGGTCCCGACGACATGGGAGAGGCCCAGGCCGGGAGGGGCGACCAGCCGGTTCCGGGGCACCCGCACGCCGTCGAAGGACAGGTGGGCGATCCGGGCCGCCCGCATGCCGAGCTGGCCGTTCACCGGCTCCCGTTCGACACCGGCACGGTCCGCCTCCACGAGCACGGCGGCCGGCCTCCCCTCGCACGTGCCGAGCACCAGGAACACGTCGGCGACCGCGCCGAAGGTGACCCACCTCTTGCGGCCGCTCACGACCAGGTCCGGCCGGCCCGACCGGCCCGAGGCCTCGATCCGGGTCTCCACCGAGCCCAGCGCGCTGCCGGCGGCCTGCTCGGTCGCCGCGAAGCCGGCGGTCAGCCCGCCGCCGGCCAGCCGGGGCAGCCAGTCGTCCCGCTGCTCCGCCGTTCCCCAGCGCAGCAGGGCGGCCGCGACCATGCCCTGGACGGTCAGCAGCCCGCGCAGGGCGCTGCACTCGCCGCCGATCCGTGCGGTGATCTCCCCGAGCGTCAGCGGGTCGAGGCCCGCTCCCCCGTACCGCTCGGGCAGGTCGGCGGCGAGCAGCCCCGTCCCGGCGACCTCCTCGCGCACCGCGTCGGGCAGTCCGCCGTCCTGGTCCCACCGCGAGGCACGGGCCCGCGCTTCGGCTGCCAGGTCGTCCGCCGCCCGGAGCAGGTCCAGGGCCCGCGGCTTCGCCGTCGCGGCGTCGGGGCCGCTGCCGGGCACCCTCGTTTCGGAGAGCCTCGTTTCAGGAAGCCTCGCCATGCGCCTCTCCCCGTTCGGGCGCCGCGGTCTTGCGCCGGACGAACTCCGTGATGCGGTTGGCGGTCCGGAAGGAGTCCAGGTTCAGGTCCTCGACTTCGACGGTGAGGGCGAAGCGGGTCTCGACGAAGGTCACCAACTCCAGTGCGAACAGCGAGTCGGCGAGGCCCTGGGCGAAGTAGTCGTCGTCCGGCTCGACCCGCCGGCGGAGTGCCGCGCTCAGGAAGTCGGTGATCTGCTCGGTGATCTGCCCGGTGAGCCGCGCGTTGCCGTCACTCATGCCGCGTCCTCCTGAGGACCTGTCTCGACCAGCAGCAGGCTCCAGGCGGCCACCGGGCTGACGTTGACGAGGACCGCGAGAGCTCCGGGGGCCAGCTCCCCGCGGTCGAGCGCGGTGCCGAGGTTGAGGAAGACGTCGTTGGGACCGAGGTGTCCGTACCTCCGGAGGTTCTCCCGGCAGGCCGGCAGCAGTTCGATGTCCAGGGCGTCCTCCAGGAAGGCGAGGCTCCCGGTGGACAGGTTCTGGCTGACGAAGCCGCCGACGTCCCCGCGGCCGAGCCCGTTGCGCCGCAGCAGGTCGCCGAGCATCGAGGAGAGGCGGTTGCGCGTCTCCACGGCCAGGCGGAAGGAGTAGGTCTCGGGCTCCGTGCACTGTTCGCGCCACTGGGCGGTGGGGCGGTCCCGGTAGTCGATGTGGAAGAGGTCCCAGTACCGCCCGTCGGTCAGCTGGGCGATGTCGCGCACCCGGATCCGACCGCTCCGGGAGAGCAGCAGCGCCTGCCCGCCGTCGCCGTTCACCGTGACGGGGTGGCGGTAGCGCAGGGCGGCGGCCGGCTTGCTGCCGTGGACGACCAGGACGTCGTCCAGGGCGGGGTCCGCGGCCAGCAGTCCGCGGGCCGCCAGCAGGGCGGGGGTGATCGAGACGCAGCCGAGCCCGCCCACCGAGAAGGCGACGGCGTTCCCGGCGCCGAGCCGCTGCTGGAGCCGCGTCACCTCGGAGCTGAGGAAGGTCTCCTGGACCCGCGACTCCACCATCACCAGGGCGCCCAGGTGTCGGGCGTCGAGCCCCGCCTGGTCGAGCGCCCGCCGCGCGGCGCGTTCCGCGAGGGTGACGGAGTCCAGCCGGTCGTCCGCCCGGATCGTCTCGATGCCGAGGCGGTCGCGGGTGGCGCGCTCGGTCTCGTCGAGCGTCCGCACCTCGGTGATCGGCAGGGTCCGCTCGGGAAGGTACCAGGCGGCGCTGCGGATGGCGACGGGTGCCGCGCCGTACTGGACGGCCTGCTGGGACACGGTCGTTCCCCCTCGTCTGGCTCCTCTGGGGCACGACGTCCGGGCCTGGCACAGCGCGGCCGCCAGGCGGGCCGGAGCGTCGATCACGATGCTGCCGGGGCCCACTGACACGGTGCTGACCGGTGCCTGACGAGGGGGCCCACGCCGCCGGGCCGTTGCCCCGGGGACGCAGGACGCGAGGGGGCCACAGCGTCCGCCCTCCCGCTCGGACCGCAGCCCGAACCCCCGCAAGGCGGCGTGGCCGTCGATCTCCGGCCGCCCGAGCGGGCCGGTCGCCCGGATGCGGACATGCCGGTGCCCGGTCAGGCCGGTGGTGGGAGGTCGTGGTCGCGAGCACAGGAGTCGCGCCGGGACACCCCCACCAGCGAGCCTTCCCGGGCACCGTTCGCACCGCTCGTATCGATCGCGGGGCGGCCCTGTCAGGCGGGCGGTGCGGTCACCACTGGATGAGGACGGCCCCGGCTCCGCCCACGGCTCCGCTCATTCCGCCGGCGCCGTTCTGGCCCGGACTGCCGCCCTGCGGGTTGCCGCCGTTGACTCCGGGCGAACCACCCCTCCCCCCGGAGCCGCCCGTACCGCCGTACCCTCCGTCACCACCCTTGCCGCCGGCGCCGTAGGCGTAGCCGGCGAAGGCGTAGGCCGCGCCGCCCGCACGGCCCACGCCGTTCGGGCCGCCGTACCCGCCGCGGCCGCCGGGCATGCCGCCGGCGCCGTTCAGGCGGCCCTGACCGTTGTCGCCGTCCTGTCCGGGGTCCGCCTCGGTGCCGTCGCCGCCAGCCGCCCCGGGGACGAACTCGATCCCGGTACCGATGCACAGGGGCGCGTTGAACACGGAGGGGGCCGCCGGCGGGCCGGAGCTTCCGTTGCCCGCGCTGCCTCCGGGTCCGCCCTTGGCATAGCCTTCGAGGAAGCCGCCCGCGCCGTCGCCGCCCTTGCCGTAGCCTCCGGCCCCGCCCGCGTGTCCACCACCGCCCACGGGCGCGTTCACGAACCGGAACGAGAACGGGGAGCCACCGAGGTTCACGTTCTCCGTGATGGAGGTGGAGGTCATGGAGTCGGCGTTGAGGTACTCCTGACCGTTGCCGCCGTTGCCTCCACCCGTACCGTCCTTGTTGTCCCCGGGGCCGCCCGTACCGCCCGTGCCGCCCGAGCCGCCGTCAGGCGCTCCCGCAGGCCCGCTGATGTTGATCTGCAGGACGGGCGCCGGTTCGCCGGGCTCGGTCAGGAACCTCGACGTGCAGGTGACGAACGTGCCGGCCTGGCCGCCCTGGCCGCCGCCACCGCTCCCACCGCCGCCACCACCCCCGCCTCCGCCACCGCCCGTGTCACCGCTGGCGCTCTCCCCTCCGCCCCCGCCGCCCCCACCACCGCCACCTCCGCCGCCCCCACCGGGCCCGCCCGCTCCCCATGCCGAGATCGTCAGAAGTGTCACCCCCGCCGGGACGGTGAAGGACGCCGGCCCCGGCGTGGTGAAGAGCTGGAAGCCGCTCGCCGCCTTGACCGCGGGCTCGGGCCCGGCGGCAGCCGCCGGCAGGGCCGATGCCGGCATGGGGCCGCAGAGCGTGCTCCAGCCCAGGGCCAGCACGCTCGCGGCACCGATCAGCCGCTTCCCGGACCGGCGGGGTGATTCCGTACCGGTCGCCGGCACGGGCCGGTGTTCTTTCTCGTACACGGTGCACACGCCTTTCCTGATCGTTCGGAGCGGCCGGAATCGGCCGGTGCTCCGATCTCGCGCCCGGTCCCGCCGGGGCCTGCGGCCCCGGTCGTCGACATGGCGCCGGCAGGCGGCGACGGCCGCCCTGGTCGGGGGGAGCGGGGATGCGGCCTTCGGCCGTACGGAGATGGTCCGGGCGAAGCCGTCGTAGCAGGCGGCGGGGTCGCGGACCGCCAGGATCACCCTGGCCGCGGGCTGGGCGTCGGCGAGTTCCCGCCGGAACGCCGCGGTGGGCCGGTCGACCGTCGAGCGGAACCCGGCCCGCACATCGCGCCGGCGCGGGATCCTGTCCGCGTCCGTGGTGTCCGGGACCTGGTGCCGGTGCGCCGCTCCGGACGGCTCGGCGAGGAGGGTCGTGCAGTGGTAGCAGGGCGTGCGGCCGAGGAGGTGGAGGGCCCGATGGGGGGACGCGGTACCCAGGGGCCGCGAAGTCCTGGGGTCGCCACCCCCCTTCGCCATTACCAAAAGTAGCCGTCCAACTCCTCTCAGTCAAGGAGAAGTTGGAGCGGACCGCGCCCCCCGACGGTGGGACCGCCACCTGCCCGACGGGTGTCATCCCGCGTGACCTGGACGGTGTCCCGCACGACGTCCTGTCCGTCGTGCGCGGGTCAGGAGCCGTTGAGCCAGGCGTCCCAGGCTTCGGTGGTCCGCTGCTCGTCCGCTCCCCCGGCGAACAGGTGGTGGCCCAGCCAGATCGGCCAGTTCCAGGGGCTGCCGTTGTAGAAGCGGTAGAGCGTGTCCGGCCCGCGCAGGCCGATCAGGTCGGGGGTCAGGTAGTCCACGACCACCTTCTCCGCCTCACCGTCCGTACCGGGGAGATCGAGTGCCAGCCGGTCCCCCGCGGCCGTGTCGTCGGTGAGGCCGAGGCGCCGGCGCAGCGCGGCGAAGTCGGCCGGGTCCGCGGTCGGCTCGAGCGCCCTCTACGGGTACCGCACCACCTTCGCCACCGCCAACGGCGGCCAGATCGTCCCGACCGGCATCCGCCTGCACCGCTGACCGGAGGAGCCGGCGTGCCTCCGGCCCGGTCCCTTCGCCACCCGGGTCACCCCTCCTCGGCCTCCCCGAGGGGGCGCAGCAGCTGGTCGAGGCCGAACTCGAAGCGCTCGTCGAACGCGGTGTCCTCCATGTGCCGGGCCACCCGGTCGAGCGCGGGGTAGCCTCCGTCGGCGAGTGCGGGGCCGAGGGTGTGCTCCTCGTCGGAGGCGCGGAGTGCCTGTTCCTCCTGGGTCAGGCCGAGCGTCAGGTACTGGATGCTCCAGAACGTCCAGGCGGCCCGGCGTTCGTCGAGTCCGGTGCTGAGCAGGGCCGCCACGACGTGGTCGGCGAAGCCGAGGGTCGCGGGCTCGGCGGCGTAGGTGCCCGCGACGACGGCCGCGCCGTCGCGGTGGGCGAGCAGGCTGCGGCGGTAGCGGCGGGCCAGTTCGCGCACGCGCTCGGCCGGGGCCTCGGGCAGGTCGGAGAACCGGACCTCGGCGACGATCGCCTCGGCCATCAGCTCCAGCAGCCGGGCCTTGGTCTTGGCGTGCCAGAGCACGGTGTTCATCCGTACGCCGAGGCGTTCGGCCGTGCCGCGCAGGGACACGGCGTCGGCGCCCTTCTCGTCGAGCAGTTCGAGCGCGGCGTTCACCACGGCGGTCGGGTCGAGCCGGGGCCGCGCGGTGGTCCGGGGTTGATTCTTGGTCACCGACCAAGTGTACTGGAGGAGCCATCGTTGGTCAGTGACCAAGAAAGGGGGCTTCGCCATGTCCGAAGCCACGCACACCCGCACGCACGCCTCCGCCCCCGACACCGCACCGGACGCCACGCACCAGGTCGTCATCGCCGGTGGCGGACCGGTCGGCCTCTGGCTCGCCTGCGAGCTGCGGCTCCACGGCGTCGACGTGACCGTGCTGGAGACCCGGGCCGAGCCCGACCCGCACTCCCGCGCCCTCACCGTCCACCCGCGCAGCCTCGAACTGTTCGCCGCCCGGGGGCTGGTGGCGCCGTTCCTCGCCGAAGGCCTGCGGGTGCCCAGCGGACACTTCGCCTCGCTCACCAGCCGGATGGACTTCTCCCGGCTGGACACGCCCTACCCGTTCACCCTCGCCCTGCCGCAGGCGCGCACCGAGGAACTCATCGCCGCCCACGCCGAGGCCGTCGGCGTCCGCCTGCTGCGCGAGCACCGGGTGACCGGGCTGACCCGGAACGAGGACGCGGTGACCGTCGACGTCGACACCCCGGCCGGGCCCCGGCGGCTGCGCGCGGCCTACCTGGTCGGCTGCGACGGCAGCCGCAGCACCGTGCGCACCGCCGCCGGCATCGGCTTCCCCGGCACCGCCGCCACCCGGTGGGCCTGGATGGCCGACGTCGTCCTCGACGCGCCGCCGGCCGCGCACTCCGTCGCCAACGAGCACGGCACCGTCATGGTCTTCCCACTGCCCGACGGCCTCCACCGGGTGGTCGGCAACGACGCGCGGAGCGTCCGGGAACGGCCCGAGACCCCCACCGTCGAGGAGCTCCGCGCCCGGGTGCGCCGGATCACCGGCACCGACTACGGCATGCGCGACCCGCGCTGGATCTCGACCTTCGGCAACGCCACCCGCCAGGCCGAGCGCTACCGCCACGGCCGGGTCCTGCTCGCCGGTGACGCCGCCCACACCCACTTCCCCGCCGGCGGCCCCGGCCTCAACGTCGGCCTCCAGGACGCCGGCAACCTCGGCTGGAAGCTCGCCCAGACCCTCGCCGGCACCGCCCCCGAGGGCCTGCTCGACAGCTACCACGCCGAACGCCACCCGGTCGGCGCCGACCTGCTGCGCAGCACCCGCGCGCAGACCGGCCTGATGACCACCTACACCCCGGAGAACCTCGCCATGCGCGACCTGCTGGGCGAACTCATCGCCCGCGTCCCGGAGTTCTCCGACACCCTGGCCCTGCGCTCCGCCGGGCTCGCCGTCACCTACCCGCCCGCCGACCCGTCCGGCGCCCACCCGCTCACCGGCACCCGCGCCCCCGACCTCGCCGTCCACGGCGGCGGCACGCTGCTGCCCCTGCTGCGCCGCGGCCGCTACGTCCTGCTCGACCTCGCCACCGCCCCCGACGCCCCGTCACCGCTCGCGCCGCTGGCCCACGACGTGACGCCCGGCCTCGACGTCCGCACCGCCCCGCCGGCCGGCGACCGCCCAGCGGGCCACCGCCCGGCCTGGTCCGGCGTCACCGCCGCCCTCGTCCGCCCCGACGGCCACCTCGCCTGGCTCTCCACCGAGGCCGACCCGCGCGACGCCGCCCGCGACGCGGTCAGGGCGACGCTCGCCCGCCGGTAGCCGCCGACCGCGGCCGTACGGGCACGAACGCGCGGGGCGGTGGTCTTCGCGGGGTTCCCCACCGCGAAGACCACCGCCCTGCGCATCGCGCCACGCGGGTCGATCAACGACCCGCCGGCTCAGACGCCCGCCGCGATCCGGCCGTAGTCGGTCCAACCGCCGTGGCCGTCACCGCCGTTGTTGAGGAAGGCGGTGGTGGGGCCGGTGGTGACGAGGTAGTCGGCATGGGCGTCACCGTTGATGTCGGCCAGTGCCACCGTGGCCTGGTCGGTGGTGAGCCCGGTCGCCGTCCGGCCGTAGTCGGTCCAGCCGCCGTGGCCGTCGCCGCCCTTGTTGAGGAAGGTGGTGATGGAGCCGTCCGGGTTGATGACGTTGTAGTCGGCCCGCCCGTCACCGTCGAGATCGGCGAAGCGGACCCGGCCGCGGTCGGTGGTGAGACCGCCGGCGACCTTGCCGTCGTCGATCCAGCCGCCGTGGCCGTCGCCGCCCCGGTTGAGGAAGGCGCCCACGGCGCCGTCCGGCTGGGTGATGAGGTAGTCGGCGCGACCGTCTCCGTCGAAGTCGGCGAAGGTGACCTGGGAGGGGTCGGCGGTGAGCCCGCTCGCGACCTGGCCGAGGTCGTTCCAGCCGCCGTGGCCGTCACCGCCCTTGTTCAGGAACACCCGCACCGAACCGTCACCGTTGATCAGGATGTAGTCCGCGCGGCCGTCGCCGTCGAAGTCGGCGAAGCGGACCCGGCTGCGGTCACTGGTCATCCCGGTCGTGACCTGCCCCAGGTCGCTCCAACCGCCGTGGCCGTCACCACCCTTGTTGAGGAGCACCCGGGCCGAGCCGTCGTCGTTGAGGACGATGTAGTCGGCGCGGCCGTCGCCGTCGAAGTCGGCCCAGCGCACCCGGCCCGCCCCGCCCGACTCCGTACCGGCGTGGTGCACCGGCGCCGGGGCGGCCAGGCCGTCCGTGAAGGCGCGGTCCAGGGCCTGGTCGAAGGTCTGCGCCAGCCGCTGGTAGCCCAGGTCGTCGGGGTGCAGCCCGTCGGCCATCTCGGCCGGGGTCAGCGCGGGCGCGGCGGTGTAGCGGACCTTGCGGCCCTGGGCCTGCTTCGCGAGAACGGCCTGGCTCAGGGCGCTGTTGTAGTCGGCCACCTGGGCGGTCAGGTTCGGCGTGGTCGGGATCAGGCCCATCACGAGGACGGTCACCCCCGGCCGGTCGGCCAGGATCCGGTCGATCAGCGCCGACGTCCGGTCCGCGGCGTGCGCCTTGTCGGTGCCCCGGTCCAGGTCGTTGATGCCGATGTGGAGCAGGACGACGTCCGGCTGGGCGGCGGCCAGCCATCCGTCGACTCCGGCGAGGAGGTCGTTGACCATGGACCCGCTGTGGCCCTCGTTGTCCGGGTCGAGCACCGCGCCGTTGCCGCGCGAGCCCACCAGGTCGACGGTGTAGCGGTTCTGCTGGGCCACCAGGTCGGCGAGCGGTCCGCGGTACCCGGCGTCGGTGGTGCTCCGGTACCCGGCGGTGATCGAGTCGCCGAGCGGCATCACCCGCAGGACCGGGGCGGGCGTCGGTGCGGCGGCGGACGCCGTGGGGGCCACGGCGGCGAGTGCGGCCACTGCGGTCACCGCGGCCATGGCGAGTGTGGTGGTGCGCTTCACGGGGTTCCTTCCCTGTTTCCGGTCGCGGTTCAGGCGCCGGCGGCGATCTGGCCGTAGTCGATCCAGCCGGGGTTGTTCCGGTCGTCTCCGCCGTTGTTCAGGAAGGCGGTGGTCGGACCGGTGGTCACGAGGTAGTCGGCACGGCCGTCGCCGTTGATGTCGGCCAGGTCGACGGTGTTCTGGTTGCTGGTCAGACCGGTGGTGATCTTGGAACGCAGGGTCCAGCCGCCACCGGTGTCACCACCGTGGTTCACGTAGCTGGTGATGCTGCCGTCCGGGTTCACGATGTTGTAGTCGGCACGCCCGTCACCGTCGATGTCCGCCCACTTGATCCGCGACGTGTCGGCCGTGACACCGCCGGCGACCTTGCCCAGGTCGCTCCAGCTGCCGATCCCGGTGTTGCGGAAGACACCCACCGCACCGTCCGGCTGGGTGATGACGTAGTCGGTGCGGCCGTCGCCGTCGAAGTCGGCGAAGGTGACCTGGGAGGGGTCGGCGGTGAGCCCGCTCGCGACCTGACCCAGGTCGCTCCAACCACCGTGGCCGTCACCACCCTTGTTCAGGAACACCCGCGCCGAACCGTTGTCGTTCAGGATGACGTAGTCCGCACGGCCGTCACCGTCGAAGTCCGCCCAGCGCACCCGACCCGCCCCACCCGACTCCGTACCGGCCGAGGACCCCCGGCCGTCGATCGGCGATACGTAGCCGCTGACGTGCTTCGACCCGTACATCCCGCCGGCGGTGATGGTGCCGCGGGTGACCTGGCTGTTGCCCTGGTTGCCGCCGATGGTGCCGACGGACCCGTCGGAGTTGACCGAGACGACCAGCGAGACGTGCTCCGCGTAGCCGGAGCTGTAGTTGAAGACGGCGGCGTCACCGACGCGGGGGGTCGAGTGCAGACCGGAGCCGTACTGTCCGAAGCTGCCGGCCCCGGAGGTCAGCCCCGAGACGTTGACGCCGTTCTGCGCCCAGACCCAGCGGGCGAAGTCGGCGCACCAGTTCTCGCCGCAGCTGGTGTAGTAGCCGCTACCGCCGGCGCTGTTGGTGTCGCAGGCGCCGTGGCCGAGGTTGGCCTCGGCGGTGCCGACGATGTTCGACCCGACGCCGGCGACGGCGATCTGGGCTCCCGCCAGCATGAGGACGGGTGTGACCGCGGCGGTGGCGAACGCGGCGGTGACCAGCGTGCGGGCGGAACGCTTGCGCATGGTGGGTTCTCCTGTTTCGGGCATGGCTGGGACAGGCGTGGTACGGCAGTGGAGGAACGGTCCGCGGGTCGGGCGGTGGCGACGGGCACGGAGACCGGGACCGGTGTTCAGTAGGCGCGGGGCGGGACGGCTGCCCTGCAGGAGCAGCGGTCGTGGGCGCCCGCGGCGGTGCCGGTTAGCGGTGCCGTTTACTGCCAGATCATGTTGTCGTCGTGCACGTCGGCGGCCTCAACGCGGGGGACTGAGGCGGTGGCGTGCCCGGCGACGGACAGGGCGACGGCGGGCAGGGCGGCGGCGACGGCAAGGGTGACGACCGCGGCGGCCTTGGCGAGACGGGTGCGCAGCATGGTGGGGCCCTTCAACGGAGGCGGGGCCGGGTGGGTGGAGCGGCCGGACCGTGCGTCCCGCGGTGCCGCTTCGTCCTGGTGGCCTCGCCGGCCGGTGCTCCCGGCCGGCGACCTCTACCTTCGTCGTGGCCCGAGGCGGACGGAAGGGCTGTCAGGTGGACGGAAACGTCCCCTGCCGGTTTCGTCCAGCGGGGCCGGATCGGGACAGTTCCAGTTCTTGACATCCTCACCCGCCTAAAGGCGAGTGATTCCCGCCTGTCGCACCGTTGCCCGGTGCGGCTTCGGGTGGGTTCCTGCTTCACCGCGCTGTGCCGGAACGCGTTCCGGTCTCACCTGCGCTCCACAGGCTGATACCGCCAGTCCGGCGGCCTTGGCGACGTTGACCGCCGCGTTGACATCCCGGTCCAGGACAGCCCCGCACGCCCCGCACGTCCACTCCCGGACACTGAGGGGTTTGGGCCCGTCCTTGACGCCGCAGTTCGAGCAGACCTGCGAGGTCGGCTCGAAGCGGCCTGTCCGGTGGAAGGCACGCCCGTAGCGGGCGGCCTTGTACTCCAGCATGGTCACGAACGCCGACCACCCGGCGTCGTGCACGGACTTGGCCAGGCGTGTGCGGGCGAGTCCCTTCACCGCCAGGTCCTCCACGGCGACCGCTTGGTTCTCGCGGATCAACCTGGTGGAGAGCCGGTGGTGGAACTCGCGCCGCGCGTCGGCCACCCGTGCGTGCGCACGGGCGACCCCGACCCGGGCCTTGTCCCGGTTCTTCGACCCCTTCACCTTGCGACTGAGCACCCGCTGCGCCTTCTTGAGCTTCTTCTCGGCGCGGCGCAGGAACTTCGGGCTGTCGATCTTCGTGCCGTCCGAGAGCACGGCGAAGTGGGCCAGTCCGAGGTCGATGCCGACCGTGGCGTCGGCCGCGGGCATCCGCTCACGGTCGGCGGCCGGGTCGGTCCCGACCACGAAGGAGGCGAAGTACCGCCCGGCGGCGTCCTGGACCACGGTCACCGTGGACGGCACCGACGGCAGCGCCCGCGACCACTTCACCCGCACGCCACCGATCTTCGGCAGACGCAGCTTCCCGCCGTCGGTGATCCTCCATCCGGCGTTGGCGGTGAAGCGGATCGCCTGCCGGTTGTCCCTGCGGGACTTGAAACGGGGCGGTCCGGCCTTCGGCCGCTTGCCCCTGATGCCGTCGAAGAAGTTCCGGTACGCGGTGTCCAGGTCCCGCAAGGACTGCTGAAGGATCACCGAGGACACCTCGCCGAGCCAGGCACGCCCGGGGGTCTTCTTCGAGGCCGTCAGCCGCTTGGACAGCTCGGCCGACGTGACGAACGGCAGCCCGGCGGCGCGGGCGTCCTCGCGGACGCGGAGCGCGTCATTGAAGACCACCCGTGCACACCCGAACGACCTTGCCAGCGAAGCACGCTGACCGGTACTCGGGTACACACGGAAGGCGTACCGAAGCTGCACGATATTCACCGTAGCAGTTTGGTTCATGTCACGCGTTGGAATCCGAATCCCGATGTGCGCACCGGCTGCCATGCCGCCCACAGCCTGCACGTCCACCTGGTTTTGTCACGAAGTACTGGCGCAGGGCCTCCATGGACGCCATGCCGACCCGCTGCGAGGAAATCACGCAGGACGTATGCGCGGACTTCGAGGCCGAGTTGAAGCAGTCCAACGGCGAACAGGACCACGTCCATCTGCTGGTGCACTACCCGCCCGAGATCCAGCTCTCCAAGCTGGTCAACAGCCTCAAGGGCGTCAGTTCCCGAAGGCTCCGACAGCCGTCGCTGCCGACGCGGATGATCGTGGTCGACCGCGCCACCGCCGTCATCCCGGTGAACAGCGACGACACGGCGGCGGCGGCCGTGGTGCTGACCGGCCACGGCACGCTGACGGCCCTGTGTGCCCTGTTCGAGAACGTCTGGGACGCCGCGCGGCCCCTGGTGGGCCCCGCCGTGCGCGACTCCCGGGGCCTCAGCGGCCAGGAGTCGGCCGCCCTGCGGCTGCTCTCCGAGGGGCACACCGACGAGGCGATCGCCAAGCGGCTGGGCGTCTCGCCGCGCACGGCGCGGCGGATCGCCACGGAACTGATGGAGCGGCTCGGCGCCCGCAGCCGGTTCGAGGCCGGTGTGCGCGCCGTCCAGCACGGCTGGCTCCCGGCCCGCGTCTGAGCGGCGCTCCCTCGGACGCGGGCCCGCACCGCCCGGTCAGTCCGGCACCACGTTCGACAGCGGCAGGCCCGCGAAGAAGGCCACCGCCTCCTCCCGCCAGTGCGGGCGCCAGCCCTCGGCCTCGGCGCGGGCCGCCTCGGCCCAGCAGCGCATGTCGGAGCGGAGCCTGCCGTCCACGCCCAGCCGCCGGGCCAGCTCGCGAACCCGCTCCACCGTGTCGTCCGGGCAGTGCGGGTCGCCGAGCGCGGACTCCACCACGGCCCGCTGGGCCTCGTCCGCGGCGGCGAGCAGGGCGCTCACGGCGTAGCTGCGGCGTCCCGCGCGGAGGTCGGCGCCGGTGGACTTGCCGGTGGCGTCCTCGTCGCCGAACAGGTCGAGGTAGTCGTCGCGCAGCTGGCCGCCGATGCCGACCAGGGTCGCGTAGCGGCGCAGCCGTGCGTCGTGGGCGGCCACGTCCTCGCCGGCGGCCAGCAGCCCCAGCCGCAGCGGGGCGAGCACCGAGTACCGGGTGGACTTGTACTCGCAGACGGTGTGCAGGAACTCCTCGTCCGGGAGCGACCGGAAATCGCGTTCGAGGTCGACGATCTGGCCGGTGACGGTCTCGGCGCCCGCGTTCAGCTGCACCTCCAGCATCGCCTGGCGCAGCTCGGCGGGGACGTCCGCCTCCAGCAGGACCCGCATCGCCAGGAAGGCCGCGAGGTCACCGGCCAGGACGGCCAGGCCGAGGGCGGTGCGGTCCGCCTCCGGGAACTCCCGGCGGTAGGCGTAGTAGGTGGAGGGGCCGCCGCGGCGTACGGGCGCGTCGTCGATGATGTCGTCGTGGACGAGCCCGTGCGTCTGGAGCAGTTCGATGCTCAGCGCGGCCTCCGCCAGGCCGGGCACCGGGTCGGTCGTCACCAGTCGGGCGGCCTCGTACAGCAGGGCGACCCGCAGGCGCTTGCCGCCGCGCAGTGAGAGGTCCCGCAGCAGCTCCAGGCAGCGCGGGGTGAAGCGGCTGAGCGGCGGCGTGTCGAGGCGCTCCGGCAGGGCGGCGAAGTAGGCCTCGAAGCGGAGGTCGAACCGGCGCCGGTGTCCGGCGGCTCGTTCGCGGGCGGCTGCCATGATCGTCTCGTTCACGGGGCCCACCCTCGCATCCGTACGGGCGCAGCCGCGCGGCCGGGGTCGGAGTCGGGGTCGGGGCGGGCCCGTGGGCGGACGCCCGTTGCCGGTGGCCTCCGCGCCTTGCCGGCGCATCCGCATCACCGCCTACCGGCGGTCACTTCAGCCGTCTTTCGGCCAACTGTGCGAAAGGTCTGGTCGCCGCCACGGTGTCTCCCTAGAGTGGCCGCAATCTTCCGCAAGTGACCCTTTCTTCACGCTGGTTCACCGGACCTTCACACCGGCGCACCGGCCCCGGGACGTTCAGCGCAGCCTGTTCCCACCATCGAGCCGTCGAGCCGGAAGGGCCGGGTCCATGACGCAGGCGTTCCAGTCCCCCGGCTTCGCCGCGCTCGCGGCCGACCGCGCGGTCGAGACCCGGCTCGTCGAGGAGCGCTGGCAGGCGGTCGCCTGGGATCTGGGAACGGGTCGACGCCGGGTGGTCACCGACCGACCGGGAGGCGTCCACCTCAGCGAGATCGAGCCGGACGGCGGGGCCATCTGGTGGTTCGACGCCGACAGCGCCGGGGAGGGGCGGTGGTGGCGCGAGCCGTTCGCGGGCGGAACAGGCGGAGCGGGTGGAACGGACGGAACGGGCGGCGCGGCGCTGCACGGCGTGCCGCCCGGGCGGGCCTACGGCGTCGCCTTCGACCGGACGGGCGCGCTCGCGGCGGTGGCCGTCGGCGTCGACGGCGCCTCGCACTGCTACGTCGGACCGCCCGCGGGCGAGGCGCGGCTGGTCGGTTCGGCGCCGGGCTACCTGAGCCTGGCCGACCTGTCGCCGGACGGCCGGCTGCTCGCCCTCGGCGGGCGCCCCGACGGGGACGACTCGGTGGTCCTCTGGCCGACGGACATCCGGCCGGACGCCCAGCACGACACCCCGGTGGACGGTCCGCTGCGGCTCGCCGGGAACCGCCGACTGCGGCTCTGGCCGATCGAGTTCAACCCGCTCGCGGTGCACGAACCGGAGCTGCTCCTGGTGGCCGAGGAGGACGAGCGGTACACCGTCGCGACCTGGCGGGCGAGCACGGGCCTGCGAAGACACCCGGGGCTCTCCTTCGACTCGCAGATCTCGGCCGGCTGGTACCAGGGACCGCGCGGAGTGCTGATCCAGCACGAGCGGGCCGGGCGGAGCCGGCTCCTCCTCGCCGAGCTCGACCCGCCGACGGGACAGGAGGCGACGCGCGTACAGACGCACGTACAGGCACACGCACAGTCGCGCGTACAGTCGCACGCACAGCCGCGCGTACAGGAGATCAGCACCCCCGGCGGCACCATCCACGACCTGTCCTGCGCCCCGGACGGCACCCTGCACTGCGTCTGGAGCCGAGAGTCGACCCCGCCCCGCCCGCTGGTCCTGCACCCCGGCACGGCGACGGCCGACCACCCCGACCCGGACGGCGGCGACACCTCCCGTACCCGGCGCTGGACGCCCCGGCCGTACGGGCGGATCCACAGCTTCGTCAGCACCCCGACCGGCCCCGGCCCGTGGCCGACCCTCTTCCTGGTCCACGGCGGCCCCGCCACCCACGACCGGGACTCCTACGACCCGCGGGTGAACGCCCTGGTCGACCGCGGCTACGCGGTGGTGCGCACCAACTACCGCGGCTCCACCGGCTACGGCGCCCGCTGGCAGCACGAGTACGGCCACCGGGTCGGGCTGGCGCAGATCGAGGACCTGGCCGCCGTCCGCGCGGAGCTGGTCGCCGACGGTACGGCGCTCGCGGACCGCACCGGCCTGTGCGGCTTCTCCTGGGGCGGCTACCTGGCCCTGCTGGCGATGGGCGCGCAGCCGGAGCTGTGGTCGCTCGGCATGGCCGCGCAGCCGATCGCGGACTACCCCGCCACGTACCGCACCACCACCCCCGCACTGCGCGAGCTCGACCGGCAGCTCTTCGGCGGCACCCCGGACGAGGTGCCCGAACGCTACCGAGCCGCCGACCCGCGGACGTACGTGCACCAGGTCCGCTCGCCCGTCCTGCTGGTCGCCTCGCGGACCGACGAGCGGTGCCCGCCCGACCAGGTCGCCCGGTACGCCGCGGACCTGCGGCGGCTGGCGGTGCCGCACGAGCTGCTCTGGGTGGACGGCGGCCACTACAGCCGCCGGACCGCCGACCACCGATCGGTGCTGGCCGCGATGGTCCGGTTCGCCGAACACGCCTGGCCGCCACCGCTCCCCCGGCCACCCCGGGGCGACCGCCCCGGGGTTCCCGCCGATTCGATGGAAGGAGGTGAACAGCCATGAAGCGACGCAGCATCCAGAACGACCCGATCAGCACCCCGGAGCGTGACCGGGGCGCCGTGGTGGTCCAGAACTTCGCGCTCGACATCACCAAGGCCGCGCCGGTCGCGCCTGCCCTGAAGGGGCAGCCGAAGCCGAAGCCGGAAGCGAAGAAGTGACCCCCCGTGGGGGCGGGGGGGCCCCCGGGGCCCCCCCCGCCCCCCCCCCCCCCCCCCCCCCCCCCCCCCCCGGGGGGGCGGGCGCCCGGGGCCCCCCCCCCCCCCACACCCCGCCGACACCCCTGACCGACCGCCTGCGACCGACGGAACTGGCCACCATGCGTATCGTTCTTCTGCACATGCCCTGGGGCGCGATCGACGTGCCGTCGCTGGCGCTCGGGATCCTGCACACCACCGCCGCGCGCGCCGGCCACCAGGTCGACGTCCGGTACGCCAACCTGGACTTCGTGGACTGGGCCGCCGAGACCGCGGGTTTCGGCGCGGACGACTACCAGTACTTCTCCGAGAAGTCCTACTTCCAGGGCGCGGGCGACTGGGCGTTCGCCGGCGCGCTGTACGGCGACGACGGCGGCGGCGACGACAGCACCGACAGCACCGGCTACTTCGAGTACCTGGCCGCCAACGGCGCGAGCGAGCAGGAGATCGCCCTGACCCGGGCCGTCCGCGCGATCGCCCCGGCGTTCATCGCCCGCCTGGTCGAGGAACTCGCCGCCGACCCGCCGGACCTGGTCGGCTTCACCACCACCTTCCAGCAGAACACCGCGAGCCTCGCCGCCGCCAGGCTGCTCAAGCAGCGCTGCCCGCAGGTGCGCACGGTGTTCGGCGGCGCGAACTGCGACGGTCCGCAGGGCGCCGCGCTGCACCGCAACTTCCCCTTCCTGGACTACGTGGTGCGCGGCGAGGGCGAGGCCGCCTTCCCGGCGCTCCTGGCGGGCCTCCTGGCGGGCGGCGACCTCTCCGCCGTCCCCGGGCTGTGCTGGCGCGACGGCTCCGGGACGTCGACGGCCAACGCGATGACGAGGCGCCCGCTGCCGCCCTCCGCGATCCTGGCGCCCCGCTACGACGGCTTCTTCGAGCGGCTCGACGCCTCCGTCGCGGCCGGCTGGGTCGATCCCAAGCTGGTCGTCGAGGGCTCCCGGGGCTGCTGGTGGGGCGAGAAGCACCACTGCACCTTCTGCGGGCTCAACGGCTCCTCGATGGAGTTCCGCTCCAAGCCGCCGGCGGACTTCCTCGCCGAGGTGCTCGGGCTCGCCGAACGCCACCAGCTGCTGGACGTCTACGTGGTCGACAACATCCTGGACATGGGCTACTTCGACACCGTCCTGAAGTCGCTGGCCGAACTCCCGGTCGACCTGCGGCTGCACTTCGAGATCAAGGCCAACCTGCGCCGCCACCAGTTCCAGCTGCTCGGCGACTCGGGCGCGGCCCAGGTGCAGCCCGGCATCGAGAACCTGAGCACCCGGGTCCTGCGGATCATGGACAAGGGGGTGACGGGCTGCCAGAACGTCCGCGCGCTGCGGGACGCGCAGAGCGCCGGGGTCTCGGTGACCTGGAACTACCTCTACGGCTTCCCGGGCGAACAGCCGGAGGACTACGAGTCGGTGATCCGCCAGCTGCCCGTCCTGCACCACCTGGACCCGCCGACCGGGGCGGGGCGGATCGCGATCGAGCGGTTCAGCCCGTACTTCGACCGCCCCGAACTGGGCTTCGCGATCACCCGGCCGGCCTTCCAGTACCGCGCGACGTACCGCCTGCCGGAGAGCGAACTCAACGAACTGGCCTACGTGTTCACCGCGCCGCCGCGCGGGATCGGCGGCGGGCTCGCGGAGCGGCTGGGCGCGGCGGTGGACACCTGGCTCGCGCGGTTCCCCGACAGCCGGCTCAGCTACCGGGACGCGGGCGGACGGGTCGTGCTCGTCAACACCCGTCCCGGGTACGACTGGCGGGTGGTCGAGCTGACCGATCCGGTGGAGCTCGCCGTCTTCCGGCTGCTGGCCCAGCCCCGCTCGGCCGCCGCGCTGGCCGCGAAGGTCCCCGGCGGGGCGGCGGCGGTCGAACCGGTGCTGGAGCGCTTCACCGCGCTGGGCCTGCTGTTCCACGACGGGGCCGGCTACCTCCAGGTCGCCGTCGAGTCCGACAACCAGGTGCTGATGCGGATGCGGCACCGGCACGGCCCCGCCGCCGCCCTCCCCCGCACCGAGGAGGTGCCCGATGCCGTCGCGATCGGCTGAACGGAACGATGCCGCACGGGACGACGCCGGAAGGACCGGTGCTGGAAGGACCGACGCCGCCTGGCGCGCGGCCGGCCCGGAGGTCGAGCTCTGGTTCGACTACGACCCCGCCGCCCGGGAGCTGCCGGGCTTCGCCCTCGGCCGCCGCACCCTGCCCGGACCGGCGCAGGAGGAGGTCACCGGGCTGCACCGCGCCGGGGTGCGCTGCCTGCGGCTGACCGAGCCGGTGCGGCTCTGCGCGGACGCGCCCGCGGCCTCCGCACGGGCGCTGATGCTGCTGCGCGAGGCGACCGGGCAGGGGCTGGCCGTGCTCTGGCAGGCGGTCTGCACGGACGGCTGCGCCGCGCGGCGCCGGTTCCACCACCTGTACCCGCCGGAGCGGTTGACCGGCGGGCCGGAGGAGGTCGTCGCCGACTGGCGCGCCACGTACTACCCGAGCAAGTGCGTCTTCCGGCGCGGCCCCGGCTTCGTCGAGGTGCGCGACCGCCGGTTCGGGACGCTGGAGCTGTTCACCATCGACGAGCCGGGCCACCTGGCGCAGGTGGACGCGCTGGCCGATGGCGTCGAGGTCGGCCGGCTGCCGGAGGCCGTCCACCGGGACTTCGCCGAGGCCGGTCTGATCGCCGAACAGGCCGGCCGCGCCTGGTTCCTGCCGATGCGGGTGCGCCGCTGGCCCTTCCCGTCGCTGACGGTGTAGCCGCGCAACCGCGTAACCGCGAGAGTTCCGAGCCCGAGGAGAGATCCATGACCACCGCGGTCGACGACGCCGCCGGGCGGATGTCCGCCTTCATCCGCGACCCCTACCCCACCCTCGCCCGGATCCGCGAGGCCGGCGCGGTCTCCGTCGTGGAGTTCGGCGAGGGCCTGCCGGTCTACCTGGTGACGCGCTACCAGGACGTCCGGGCGGCGCTGATGGACCCGCGCTTCGGGCAGGACGTCCGCCGCAGCCAGGCCATCGCGAGCGGGCGGGGCTCCGGCCTGACGCTCGGCTCCGAGGTCGTCCACATGCTCAACAGCGACCCGCCGGACCACACCCGGCTGCGCCGCCTGATCCAGGGCGTCTTCACCCGCCGACGGGTCGACCTGATGCGGCCGATGGTCGAGCGCATCTCCGACGGCCTGCTGGACGGGCTGCGCGGACGGGAGACCGCCGACCTGGTGGCGGACTTCGCCTTCCCGCTGCCGATCATGGTCATCTGCGAGCTGCTGGGCTTCCCCCCGGAGGACATGCACGCCTTCCGCACCTGGTCGACGGCGATCCTCACCCAGGGCGGCGAGATGACCTTCGACCAGGCCACCACCGAGATGAACGACTACCTCCGGGGGTTGATGACGGCCCGACGGGCCACCCCGGGCGAGGACGTCCTGACCGACCTGGTGCGGGCCCGCGACGCCGGCGAACTCACCGAGCAGGAGGTGTTCTCGATGGTCTTCCTGCTGCTGATCGGCGGTCACGAGACCACCGTCAACCTGCTCGGCACCGCCACCCTGGCCCTGCTCCACCACCCCGACCAGCTCGCCCGGCTGCGCGCCGACCCGGCGGCGATGCCCGTCGCCATCGACGAGTTCCTGCGCTACGAGTCCCCGGTGAGCATGGCCACCCTGCGGTTCACCAACGCCGACGTGATGGTCGACGACGTGGAGATCCCGGCGGACGAGCTGGTGCTGCTCTCGCTCGGCGCGGCCAACCGGGACCCGGCCCGCTTCACCGATCCCGACCGGCTGATCCTGGACCGGGGCGATCCGGGCCACCTGGCCTTCGGACAGGGCCTGCACCGGTGCCTCGGCTCCTTCCTCGGCAGGCTGGAGAGCGAGGTCGCGCTGACCGGCCTGCTGGAGCGCTTCGCGCGGATCGAGCTGGCCGCCGCGGAGGAGACCCTGCCCTGGCGCAACACGATCATGCTGCGCGGCCTGGAGTCGCTGCCGGTCTCGCTCGATGGCTAGCGGCGCGAAGGCGGACGGCGCGAGGACAGCGGGCGCTTCGGGCCTGCTGCGGTTCCGCCCCCGGTTCGGCGTCGCCCCGCTGCGCTCGCGCGGCTTCCGGCTGCTGGTGATCGGCCAGGCCACCTCGGAGTTCGGCAACGCGTTCCAGGTGGTCGCCCTGCCGCTGCTGGTCTACTCCCTCGGCGGCGGCGCCCGCCAGTTGAGCCTGGTGGTCGCCGCCTACGGCGCGGGACGGCTGGCCGCCACCCCGCTCGGCGGGATCCTCGCCGACCGGTTCGGCGCCCGGCGGGTGATGCTGACCGCCGACCTCGGCCGGCTGCTCGCCACCGCCGGGCTCTGCGCGGTCGCCGCAGGAGGGGCGGCCGCGTTCTGGCTGATCGGCGGACTCGCCCTGCTGGTCGGCCTCGGGGCGGGGGTCTTCCTGCCGGCCGCCTGGGCGATCACCCCGGCCCTGCTGCCCGCCGAGGACCTGCACGCGGGCAACGCCCTGAACAGCACGGTCACCTTCGGCGCCGGCCTGCTCGGCCCGGCGGTGGCCGGCCCGCTGGTCGCCTGGCTGAACCCGGCCACCGCCCTGGGCGTGGACGCGGCGACCTTCGCCGTGTCGACGGCGACGCTGCTGCTGATCGGTCGCGGCGGCCTCGTCGCACCGGCCCGCCCGATCTCCGAACGCGCCTCCGTACCAAGGAACTTCCGTACCCTGCTGCGGGAATCGCCGCTGCTGCGGGCGGTGCTGACGGTGACGGCGATCGCGAACCTGACGGTGGGCGGCGCCACCCGGGTCGCCCTGCCGGCCCTGGCCACCCACGGCTTCTCCGCCGGTGCCACCGGGCTGGGCCTGCTGCTCGCCGCGTTCACCGGCGGCGCGCTGGTCGGCGGCCTGTTCGCGGCCGGCCTCACCGAGGTGCGCTCCCGCGGCCGCACGGCGATGCTCTCCGGCCTGGCGATGGGCGCGGCGATCGGCCTGGTGCCGTTCACCGGCCTCGTCGGCGCCGTCCTGCTGCTCTGCGTGGCGGGCGGCGCCAGCACGGTGACCAACGTCCTGGTCGTCACCGGCGTGCAGAAGAGCACCCCGCCCGCGCTGCTGGCCCGGGTCATGGCGGCCGTCACCTTCTGCGCGCTGGGCGTCTTCCCGGTCTCGGTGATCGCGGCCGGCGCAGCCGTGGACGCCTTCGGCAGCCGGTGGGTGTTCGCGACGACCGGGCTGTGCCTGATCGGCGCCTTCGGGTACGCGCTGACCAGGCGCGAGATGCGCGAGCTGTAGGACTCCCGACGCCGCTCCCGGACGACACGCGGTGCCCGCAGCGGCAACCATTCGTACCCGGCCGGTCCGGGGGCGTGTCTGACAATTCCCGCCGGGCGCGCGACGCCGGTGCACGCACCTCGCCGCGTTGTCGTCGGTCGCCAATGCTCCGCAGTGGCTCCCTCCTCCGCCTTGCGATGCACGCACCCCAACGCCGCGCGCTGATCCGACGCCAATTGTCAGACACGCCCTAGCGTGTGACCCACCGCAGCCCTGACGCTGCCCGAGAGAAAGGAAGCGCCCATGCCTTTCGTCACCGTCGGCCAGGAGAACTCCGCCCCCGTCGAGCTCTACTACGAGGACCACGGCTCCGGGCAGCCGGTCGTCCTCATCCACGGGTTCCCGCTGGACGGGCACTCCTGGGAACGGCAGAGCGCCGCACTGCTGGACGCCGGCCACCGGGTCGTCACCTACGACCGCCGCGGCTTCGGCCGCTCCTCCCAGCCCACCACCGGCTACGACTACGACACCTTCGCCGCCGACCTGCACACCCTGCTGGAGACCCTCGACCTGCGGGACGCCGTCCTGGTCGGCTTCTCGATGGGCACCGGGGAGGTCGCCCGCTACGTGTCCGCGTACGGCTCCGGCCGCGTCGCCAAGGTGGCCTTCCTCGGCTCGCTGGAGCCCTACCTCCTCAAGACCGACGACAACCCGGACGGCGCGGCCCCGAAGGACTTCTTCGACGGCATCGTGGCTGCTGTGAAGGCCGACCGGTACGCCTACTACACCGCCTTCTACCAGGACTTCTACAACCTCGACGAGAACCTCGGCACCCGGATCAGCGAGGAGGCCGTCCGCAACAGCTGGAACGTCGCGGCGGCCGGCGGCTGGTACGCCGCCGCCGCGGCACCCTCCACCTGGTACACCGACTTCCGCGCCGACATCCCGCGCATCGACGTGCCGGCCTTGATCCTGCACGGCACCGGCGACCGCATCCTGCCCATCGACAGCACCGCCCGCCCGTTCCACCGGGCCCTGCCCTCCGCCGAGTACGTGGAGGTCGAGGGCGCACCGCACGGCCTGCTGTGGACCCACGCAGAAGAGGTCAACACCGCCCTCCTGACCTTCCTCGCGAAGTAGCCGGATCCGTCCGGCCCCGAGGGCCCCGCACCCGCCCGTCCGGTTGCGGGGCCCTCGGGGCCGGTGCTCTCCTGCTGGTGTCGGGCCGTGCGACGGCCGCAGCCGAATCGCCCGACGCCCCCGAGGGAAAGCCGGTGGCCCCCATGGCCGAGCGATCCACCGTCCGCACCGTGACGTACGACCTGCTGCGCACGCTCGGACTCACCACGGTCTTCGGCAATCCGGGCTCCACCGAGGAGCCCTTCCTCCAGGACTTCCCCGCGGACTTCCGCTACGTCCTGGCCCTCCAGGAGGCCTCCGCGATCACCATGGCCGACGCCTTCGCCCAGGTCACCGGCCGCCCCGCACTGGTCAACCTGCACTCCTCGGCCGGCACCGGCAACGCCATGGGCAACCTGGTGTCGGCCTCCCACGCGCACACGCCCCTGATCGTCACCTCCGGCCAGCAGCACCGGGAACTGCTGATCGGCGAGCCGTACCTCGCCAACCGCGAGGCCACCCTGCTGCCGCTGCCCTCGGTGAAGTGGTCCTACGAACCGGCCCGCGCCGAGGACGTTCCCGAGGCCGTCATGCGCGCCTACGCGCACGCGCTCCAGCCGCCCGCCGGGCCGGTCTACCTGTCGATCCCGCTGGACGACTGGAAGCAGCCGCTGTCCGCCTTCACCCGGGTGCGGACGGTCAGCCACCGGGTGGCCCCCGACCCCGCACGGCTACGGGCCTTCGCCGAACGCCTCTCCGCCAGCCGCCGGCCCGCGCTCGTCCTCGGACCCGAGGTCGACCGCGGCGGCGGCTGGGACGCGGCCGTCGCCCTGGCCGAGAAGCTGCGCGCCACCGTCTACGGCCCCCCGCTCGCGGAGCGCACCTCCTTCCCGGAGGACCATCCGCTCTACGCCGGCCCGCTGGGCCTGTCGGTCAAGGCCGTCGGCGAACGCCTGACCGGACACGACCTGGTCGCCGTGATCGGCGCGGAGGTGTTCCGCTACTACCCGTACGTACCGGGCGACTACCTCCCCGCGGGCACCGCCCTGCTCCAGCTCACCGGCGACCCGCACGCCGCCGCCACCGCCCGGGCCGGCGACAGCCTGCTCGGCGACCCCCGACTGGCCCTCGAAGGGCTGCTGGACCTGGTCCAGGAGGGCACGGCCCGCACCGCGCCCGACCCGATGCCCCGGCCCCGGGTCCTGCCGGCCTCCCCGACCCTCCCGCTCCCCCCGCCCGCCGTCTACGCCGCCCTGAGCCGGGTCCGCCCACCGGACGCCGTCATCGTCAACGAGTCCACCTCGACCATGGCCGAGCAACTCGAATGGCTGCCCACCACCCGCCCCGGATCCTTCTTCTCCACGGCCAGCGGCGGCATCGGCTGGGCCGTCCCCGCCGCCGTGGGCATCGCGCTCGCCGACCGGGAGCGCGGAGTGCGCCGCCCGGTGGTCGGCCTGATCGGCGACGGCTCCTTCCAGTACTGCGTCCAGGCCCTCTACACCGCGGCCCGGCACCGCCTCCCGATCGTCTACGTGGTCATGCGCAACCACGAGTACGCGATCCTCAAGTCCTTCGCCCGACTGGAGGACACCCCCGGCGTCCCCGCACTCGACCTCCCCGGCCTCGACATCGCCTCACTCGCCCGCGGCTTCGGCTGCCACGCCGTCGACGTAGAGACGACCGAGGACCTGGAACGGGAGTTCACCACGGCCCTGACCGCCGACACCACCACCGTCATCGTCGTCCCCACCCAACCCCAGCCCGCCACGCTGTAGGGGGTACCGCCGGGCCCGGGCGGCGGGAACTCAATCAGTCGCTTGACAATCATCGCGAGCCCCTGCTTGAGTCCGGACCATGGCACGGGCAGAGAAGACGGACCAGCGCCGGGAGACCGGCCGGCGCACCCGGGACGGCCTGCTGGCCGCCGCCCTGGACCTCCTGGCGGAACGCGGCCAGGACGGCGTGAAGCTCCGCGACGTCACCGACCGCGCCGGGGCCAACGTCGCCGCGGTCAGCTACCACTTCGGTTCGCTGAGGGCGCTCTGCGACGCCGCGATCGAGCAGGCGCTGGAGCGGTACCTGGACGCCCAGATCCAGGCGCTCGACCCGCTCGGCCCCGACGCGACCCTCCAGGAGCTCGCGGCGGCGTTCGCCCGGCCGATGATCAGGGCACTGGCCGCCGGCGGACCGGAACTGGCCGTGATGCGCACCGTCGCCCGGGTCGGCATCGACCCGCCCCAGGGCTGGGACCGCCTGAGCGGCAAGTTCGAACGGGCCCGCCAGGACGCCGTCCGCGTCCTGGCGGCCCACCTGCCCGGTGTCGACGAGCGGGAACTCGTCTTCCGCACCCGCTGCGCCGCCGGCCTGCTGAATTGGCTCGCCCTGGCCCCCATCGGCGCCGAGCTGGCCAGCGAGCCCGCCGAACGGATCGAGCGGCAGCTGCTGCCCGTCCTGACCGGCGCGTTCCACGGCCAGCCGTACCCCGGCTGACCTGCACGGACCCCCGTCCGACCAGAACCATTCAAGCAAATGCTTGACCACTCGCCATGGCGCTCCCATAATTTCAAGCAAGCATTTGATTGCTTTCATGGAAGGGGAAGTGCGATGACCACCAACGCGGAAGCCGTGGTGCGGGCCGCCTACCACGCGGCCGAGGGCCACGTCCTCGACGTACCGGGCTTCATCGACGAGTTCGCCGAGGACGGGGTGTTCAACAACGTCGTCGCGGGCGAGAGCTACCGCGGCGAACACCTCGGCGACCAGGTCGTCTTCATGGCAGCCCTGGCACCCGACATCCACCGCGAACTCCACCGGGTCCACGTCATCGGCGACGTGGTCGCCGTCGAGCTGACGATCGAGGGCACCGTCACCGGCCCCTTCGAGACGCCCGCTGGCACCGTCCGGGCGCCCGGCGCCCGACTCAGCATCCCCACCGCCGACTTCTGGTACGTCGAGAACGGGAAGGTCAAGGAGTTCAACTGCTACGTCGGGCTCAGCGTCATGCTCGCCCAGCTCGGCGTGCACCCCGACTTCGCCGCCGCCGTCGCCTCCTCGGCGGCCGCACCGTCCTGACCGCCCGGGCCCGGCCCCCGATCCGTCAGGCTTCCGCCCTCACGAACCGCCGCTCCCCAGCATCAGGTCCGTCCCGCCCAGGAAGGTCAGCCCGGCCGCGTCGCTCAACTCGTCGGGGAGGCAGGTGAGGGCGAGCTGCAGCGCCTGCAACGAGTCGACGCCGAAGATCGCCGTCACGCGGTCGGCGATGCCGGGGTGCCCGGTGATCCGGTACGGGCAGTACCAGTCCGGCCCCTCCGGGTCGCGGGACGGCACCCCGACCTCCACCAGCACCGGCACCCGCGTGCCGTCCGCAGCGGTGAAGACCAGCTCACGGCTGGCTACGGCCCGACCAAGTTCGTGCTCAGTGCTCACCGCCGCAGTACACCACACGACGTACCACCGGGTGATCGACGGCAGGTCCCCCGCGCGGCCGGGCGCCGGCCCTCGTCCCGATGATCCTCGGGTCCGCTCCGGGCGGCGGAGGAGCGGAAGGGCGCCGCTCGGCGCGGACTCCCGCCGGGTGGTGCCGGAGCGCGGTCTCGCCGGCTCCGGGGTGGGCGGTGGCGGCCTGCTGCTGGTAGACGGCCATGTGGGCCGAGAGCCCCGTCGCGCGGGCGCTGCCGACGGTCTCGCGCAGCAGGACCAGGCGGCGCGGTCCGGGCGGCACCCGGGCCGCGGCCAGCGCGGACAGGGCGGTGCGGACGGCCTCCCGGAGGGTGGCCCAGGCCGCGTCCTGCTGCTGCGGCCAGGCCGTGTCGGGCACCTGGAGCATTCGCGCCGCGCACCCGAGGTGGCGCCGTGCGTCCCACTCCGCCACCTCCCGGGGGTGGCCGCCGGACGCGGGGCGGGAGGCGAGGGAGATCATGCCGACCGTCCCCTTCGGCGGGCGGCGACCAGGAACGAGTGCAGCGGCCCGGCCAGTTCCCCGGCACGGGTGAAGGAGTGGTAGCGGGCGTCCACCAGCGGGGCCAGGTCCTGCAGGAGGGTCGTCCTGATCGGGCAGGAGGCGTGGACGGCGAAGAAGACGGGCAGCCGGGGCCCGGCGTGGACGTTGTAGGCCACCTCGTAGGCGCCGGACTCGCTCAGCTCGGTGCGCACCACCAGCATCGCGTGGGCGCTGTCGAGCAGGCCCAGCCGCCAGGCGCGGAACGCCGCGGGCGTGAACAGCAGGCCGGTCTCCTCGGTGAAGGCCTCCTTGAACGTCCCCGCGTGCTGGGCGGCCGGGTAGGGCAGCAGGGTCACCGGGCCGCTCGCCACCCCTGGGTCGGCGGCCAGGTCGACCACGCTCTGCACCACGTCCCGGTCGCCCGGGCCGGAACGGGTCAACGGCTGGCGGACGAACAGGCGCAGCGGCCCCGCTCGGGGCGTGGTCGTCGGCGTCGCGGTCAGGGAGGAGGAAGCGGTCAGGGAAGGGGAGGAGGCTGGGAGGGGAGGCATCACGATCACCCCATAGTGGTTTACCTTTCCGAAATCTGTCCGTAATCTCAAGGTTACCCAATGAGGTGTCCGGCCGGTGCTCCGCACGCCTCCGCCCCGGCCTCCCCGGCGGGCGCCGATCGAGGAGCCGCCTTAGCATTCCGGTGGAGCAGGGGGCCGTCCCCAGGAGATCCCGAGGAGCTTCGCGATGAGTACGCACCTTGACCCTGCTCATGACCGCCACTCCCGGCCGCTGCGGGTGCGCTGCCACCTGTGGCCGCACGGGCAGGCCGCCCGGCGGCATCCGCACCCGCCGACGGTCCACGGCGTGGCCGCCCACCTGGCGGAGGCGGCGGCGGCGCTGCACAGCCTCGGCGAGGACGACGACCAGGAGCGCACGGCGATCCTGCGGACCGCGCGCCAGGCGACCGACACCGCGCTCGGCGTGCTCACCGCCCTGGGCGCCGCCCCCGGCCCCCACCGACTGGAGCTGCTGCGCGACTCGGTCCGCGCCGCGCACGGCACGGTGGAGTCCGGGAAGACGGCGGTCCACCGGAGCACCGGCACCCGGCTCGGCTGAGCCAGCCACCGATGCCGGCCGGTTTCAGTGCGGGCGACACCGCCTTCGTGCTCATCAGTGCGGCCCTGGTCATGCTGATGACACCCGGGCTGGCCTTCTTCTACGGGGGCATGGTCAGGGCCAAGAGCACGCTGAACATGCTGTCGATGTGCTTCGTCGTGCTGGCGATCGTCAGCGTGCTGTGGGTGCTCTACGGCTACTCGCTCAGCTTCGGCTCCGACGCCTTCCACGGCCTGATCGGCAACCTCGACCACCTGGGGATGCGCGGCATCGGGCGGGACGAGCTGCACGGCTCGATCCCGGTCACCGTGTTCGCCGTGTTCCAGCTGATGTTCGCGGTGATCACCCCGGCGCTGGTCAGCGGCGCGATCGCGGACCGCGCCAGGTTCACCGCCTGGACGCTGTTCGTCACGGTCTGGGCCACGGTGGTGTACTTCCCGGTCGCGCACTGGGTGTTCAGCACCGACAACGGGCGCGGCGGCTGGCTGGTCGACCGGGTGGGCGTGATCGACTTCGCCGGCGGCACCGCGGTGCACGTCAACGCCGGAGTCGCGGGCCTGGCGCTCTGCCTGGTGCTGGACAAGCGGGTCGGCTTCCGGAAGCACCCGATGCGCCCGCACAGCCTGCCGCTGGTGATGCTCGGCTCCGGGCTGCTCTGGTTCGGCTGGTTCGGCTTCAACGCGGGCTCGGCGCTGGCCGCCGACGGCGTCGCCGGCGCGGCGTTCCTGAACACCCAGATCGCCACCGCCGCCGCGATGCTCGGCTGGCTGGCCTACGTACGGGCGAGGAACGGCGCCTTCACCTCGCTGGGCGCGGCCTCCGGCGCGGTGGCCGGACTGGTCGCCATCACCCCGGCCTGCGGGTCGGTCTCGGTGCTCGGTTCCATCGTGATCGGGCTGGTCGCGGGCGCGGTCTGCGCGGCGGCGGTCAGCCTCAAGTACCGGCTGGGCTTCGACGACTCGCTCGACGTGGTCGGCGTGCACGCGGTCGGCGGGGCGATCGGCTCGCTGCTGGTCGGCCTGCTCGCCACCGGGCACGTCGGCCAGAGTGCCAGGGGCCTGTTCTACGGCGGCGGCTTCGGGCAGCTCGGCAGGCAGGCGGTCGGAGTCGTGGTGGTCGCCTGCTACTCCTTCGTGCTCTCCTGGCTGCTCGGCCGGGCGATCCAGCGGACCATCGGCTTCCGGGTCGCCGAGGAGGTCGAGGTGGTCGGCATCGACCAGACCGAGCACGCCGAGACCGCCTACGACTTCACGGCGTCGGGGGCTCCCTGGCCCGAGCCCCCGGCGTCCCGGCCCCGGTCCCGGTCCCGGTCCCGGGGAATGGCGGACGGCCTGGCGACGGCCGTGCGGAAGGCGTTGCGGAGGAGGGCCCCGTAGCCGGCGGGACGTGCCGGGGCCCCCGTCACCGGCCGAGGGCCGCCGTCACCAGGTGACGGGCAGTGCGTGCAGCCCGTAGACCTCGTTGTTGACCCGGTAGGGCACCTCTTCGACGGGACACGCGAGCGCGAGGCCGGGCAGCCGCCGCAGCAGCGCGGGCAGCGCGATCCGCAGTTCGGCGCGGGCCAGCGGTGCGCCGAGGCAGTGGTGCGGGCCGTGCCCGAAGGTCAGGTGCGACACGGGTTCGCGTCCGATGTCGAGGCGGTCCATCCCGGCGCCGAGCGCCGGGTCCCGGTTGGCCACCGGCAGCTGGCAGACGACCTGCTCGCCGGCCTTGACGGGCACGCCGCCGATCTCGGTGTCGCACCGCGCCGTCCGGGCCAGCGCGGTGCTGGACACGGACAGGTACCGCAGCAGTTCCTCGACGGCGGCGTCGACCACCGGATCGCCCTCGGGCGCGTCGCGCAGCCGGTCGGCCTGCTCCGGGTGCGACAGCAGGGCGAGCACGCCCAGGCCGATCGTGTTGGACACCGTGACGTGGCCGGCGAGCAGCAGCAGCTCGCAGACCCCGACCAGTTCGGAGTCCGACACCGCGCCGCCGTGCTCCCGGACGAGCATGCCGATCATCCCGTCGTCCGGGCTGCGCCGCTTCTCCGCCACCAGGGAGGCCACGTACGCGTGCGACTCCCGGCCGGCCGCGAGCCGTTCCTCCATGGGGAGCCCGAGGTCCAGCGTGGTCCGGGACCAGCGGTGGAAGTCCCCCTGGTCCGGGTCGGGGACGCCGAGCATCGCGCAGATCACCCCGAGCGGCAGCGGGAGGGCGAAGGCGTCCATCAGGTCCGCCGCGGGCCCCCGCGCCTCCATGGCGTCGAGCAGTTCGCCGACCAGGGCGCGGATCATCGGCTCCAGGGAGCGGATCCGCTTCCCGGTGAACTCCGGCGTCAGCACGTGGCGCAGCCGGGTGTGCTCCGGCGGGTCCATGTTGAGGAGTTCGTTCGGTAGGACCGGGGCGCGTTCCGGGTCGTACATCGCGAAGGTCTCCTGGTCGGCCAGGACGCGCCGTACGTCGGCGTGCCGGGTGACGAGCCGGTACTCGCCGACCCGGTGCAGCCAGAAGTCCCGGACCCGCCGGGCCGGGTCCCCGCGCTGGGCCTCGCCCAGGGCCGGGCCCGGGTCGAACCCGTCGCGACGGTAGAAGATCGAGATCGGCGGCACGTCCTGCTCGCTCATGGAACCTCCCGTGATCATCCGGTATCCCCTTCCCGATACCCCCGGCCCCGGGCCACCGCGCACGCCGGCGGCTATCCCGTACGGCGCGCGGGGGCGCGGCGGCCTCGCCCGCGCCCCCTCTCCCGAGCCGGAGCCGCCCCCGGCGCGCCTCACCTCAGGCTCACCTGCCCTTCCCGTCCGCCAGGAGGCCCGCCTGCCGGTCCGTCAGGAGCCCCTCGGTACAGAGCCAGCGCACCGTGTCGGCCATGGTCTCCGCGATCGGCCTCGGCAGCAGTCCGCAGGTGCTCGCGGCCGGGTGGACGGGAGCCGCGCAGGCGCAGGTGTAGACGGCGCCGTACTCCGCGGGGATGTGCCAGGGCCAGCCGCGCTGCACCAGGGTGGCCAGGGCGCCGACCGGCAGCATGGCGCGGGCGGGCAGGAAGACCGCGGGCAGCCGCCGCCCGGTGACCTCCCGCAGGGTCCGCACGTACTCCCGGGTGGCCAGTTGGCGGCCCGGGGCGAAGTGGCGGTCGAGGCCCGTCCTCGGTGCGGTCAGCAGTCGGGCGTGCAGCCGCGCGGTGTCGCGGACGTCGCCGACCGGGAAGCCGCCGAGCGGCCAGACCGGCATCAGCCCGCGCAGGGTGTTGCGCAGCCGGGTGTTCTGGTCGCCCGGCCCCGGGTCCAGCGGGCCGAGCAGCGCGGGCGGGTAGCTGATGACCACCGGTGCGCCGTCCCGCTGGTGGCGGCGGGCGACGCGCTCGGCGGCGGCCTTGGTGGCCATGTACGTCTCCCGGGGGCGGCCGACCGGGGAGTCCTCCCGGAGCGGCCGCCGGCGGGTCGGCAGCAGCGCGACGATGCTCGACACGTGGATGACCGGATCGGCGCCCGACCGGCGGGCCGCGGCCAGCACCAGGTCGGTCCCCCGCTCGTTGGTCCGGCGCATGGCCGCGTACCGCCGGCTGTCGAAGGAGTACACCGAGGCCGCGTGCAGGACGGCGTCGGCGCCGCGCACCGCGCGGGCCGCACCGCCCTCGTCCGTCACGTCCCCGACGACCAGGTCGACGGCGCCCGGGGCCACCTCCAGCAGGGCGAGGGCCCGTTCCGCGCGGGCCGGGTCGCGCACCAGCATCCGCACCCGGTGCCCGCCCCGGACCATCGCCGCGACCGAGTGGATGCCGACGAACCCGGTGCCGCCGGTCACGCTCACCAACATCGGACCACCCCTCCGCTCAGCCGGTCCCGTCGCCGGCACCGCCGACGCCCCGGTGGAATCCTCCGCCGTAGAACAGCAGCGCCTGCCGGCCCTCCGTCCAGCCCGACCCGAGCACGCTGCCGAGGAAGACCGAGTGGTCGCCGCCGTCGTACTGCGCGGCCAGCTTGCACTCCAGCCAGGCGAGCGAGCCCGACAGCAGCGGGGCGCCGGTGAACGGGCCGGGCCGCCAGTCGACGCCGTGGAACTGGGCGGCGCCGCGCGGTCGGCCGCGGCCCGCGAAGTACCGTGCCAGCGGCTCCTGTTCGGCCCCCAGGACGGAGACCGCGAAGGACCCGGTCGCCGTGATCGCCCGGTGCATCGTCGCGGTGCGGGCGACGCAGCACAGCACCAGCGGCGGCTCCAGCGACACCGAGCTGAACGCGTTGGCGGTCATCCCGTGGACGTGTTCGCCGCCGGTGGTCAGCACCGTGATCCCGGTGGCGAACCGGGCCATCGTCTCGCGCAGCGCGTCCGGTGGAACGGCGGCGTGCCGGGAGGACGGCGAGGTCGTGGACGGTGACGGGTCGTCGACCAGGGCGCGGCCGTTGTCGCTCACCGCGCCCTCCCCGTGCCCACCGGCCGGCCGGGCGGGGCCGGCGCCGCCAGGACCCGGGCGGCCACCGCGTCCTCGGCGTACGGCGCCAGCGCCCGGCGCAGCTCCTCCGGCACCGGGGCCGGGACGGTCGCCGTGTTCGGCCCGCGCATGCACGCGATCCGCTGGCGGCCGCGGGCGACCGGGCTCCCCGGCCCGCCGTCGATCCGCAGGTAGTCGAAGCTGAACTGGACCTGGGTCCGGGTCAGTTCCTCCAGCCGCATCCGGACCGACAGCTCGTCGAACGCGGTGATCTCGGCGAAGAACTCGCACTCCACCTTGAGGGTGAACAGCTTCAGGTCCTCCCGCAGCTCGGCGAGCACCCCGGGTGCCTTCTCCTTGAGGAACATCTCCCGGCAACGCCCCTGCCAGCGCAGGTAGTTCACGTAGTAGACGTTGCCGACGAGGTTGGTCTCCTCGAACCCCACGGTGTGGCGCAGCTCGTAGTAGCCCGACATCAGTTCTCCTTTCCGGCGAGTACGGCGAAGACGACCGGCCCGGGCCGTCCGTTGACGGTGGTCACCCAGGTGGCGACGGCGGCGTCACCGGCGGACAGGACGGCCCAGCCGTCCGGGTGGACGCGGTCGAGGGTCAGCGCCTGCGTGGTCGCACCGGACTTGCGCAGGCACTCCAGGGCGCTCCAGACCCTGGTGCCGGCCACCTCCGGAGCCTCGGCGGCCTCGGCCGCCAGCAGGTCCCGCAGGGCGTGTTGGCCGGGGCCGAGCAGCGCGTCCCAGTCCTCGGGGGTCCGTTCCAGGACGGACTCGGCGTCGCAGGCGAGGCGTCCCCGGCCCACCACCGCCAGGGTCAGGCCGCCGTCGTGCGAGGCCGACACCGTCCAGCCCTCGAGCCCCGGCCCGCCGCCGAGTTCGGGCCTGCCGTCCGGCCGGTGGTTCAGCTCCACCGGCCGGCCCAGCGCCCGACCGACGGCGGTCGCGGTGCGGGCCCGGCGGTCGCGGTGCCCGGCGTCGCCGTCCGCGGCGGGTTCGACGACCACCGCGCGGCTGCCGCCCAGGACCCGTTCCAGGCTGCGTTCCAGGTACGAGCCGAGCATCGCGGGCACCCACGGGCCGGCGCCGTCGCGCCGGCGCACGGCGACCAGGGTCAGCCCCTGCCAGTGCTCGACCACCGCTCCGGAGGGCGTGCGCACGACGAGGTCGTAGACGTAGCGGTCCCCGTCCTGGGAGCGCTCCCGGGCGTCGAGCACGACGAACCCGGTGTCCTGGTCCGCCCGGTCGGCCAGCCAGAGCCGCTCGATGCTCTGCGGCAGAAGGGTGGCGTCCGGCACGCAGCACTGGATGGCGTGCATCATCGCGTCCCGGGTGCCCGGATCGGCCAGTTGCTGGTCCTGCGGCAGGAAGGCGGCGAACCAGGGCGCCTGGGCGGCGGTGGAGATCTCCGCCAGGGCGTGCCGGGCGCTCGCCCGCCGGTACTCCAGCAGGCGCTGGAACCGCTTGCCCTGGAACAGCACGCCGCCGTACAGCTCGGTCACCGGGTCCACCGGCACCGTCGGCAGGCCGGAGCCGAGCGGCGGCGGTGTGCCGGGCGGTTCGGGACGGGGGTAGCGCAGCCTCGCCCGGAAGTGGTCGGCCGTGAAGCCGGTGTCCTCGCTGCGCAGCACCACGTCGACCGTCCCGGGGGCCTGCACCAGCGCGGCGATCCGGATGGTGGTCGAGCCGCCCGGGCGGACCACCACGGGGCGGCGGAACTCGACGTCCTCCAGCAGCGGCGAGCCCTGGTGCCCGCTCACCGCGGCGGCCACCTGGGCCATCGCCTCCATGCCCAGGACGGCCGGGAAGAGCAGGTCGCCCTGGAGCCGGTGGTCGGACAGGTAGGGGTCGCTGCCCTCGGACAGCTCGGCCTCGGTGATCAGCTCGATCTCCGGGTGGTGGGCGACCACCCGCTCCACGAACCTGGTCAGCGGCAGTTCGCGCTGGACCGTGGCCAGGGTGGGCAGGCCGCCGGCCCGTCCGCTCACCACCAGGACGGGGCCGGCCGAGGGGTCCGCGAGCACCTCGCGGAGCACCCGGATCCCGTCCTCGGTGGAGATCGGCGTGATGCCCTCCCGGATCAGCGCCTCGACGACGCCGAGCCGTTCGCCCATCCCCGCGCCCGACCAGACCGACCACTCCAGGGCGATCGCCCGGGCCCGCGGGTGCCGGTCCCGGAAGCGGAGGGTCAGCTCGGTCATCCAGTCGTTGGCGGTGGCGTAGTGGGCCTCGCCGCGGAGCCCGGCCCGGCCGATGATCGAGCCGAAGGTGACCAGCAGCTTCAGGCGGTCCGGGTCGACGGCCGCCAGCACCGCCGCCAGGCCGTCGGTCTTGGGCGCCAGGGTCCGCCGGAAGTCCTCGGCGGTCAGCGCGTCCAGGGCGGCCGGCTCGTTGCGGCCGGCGCCGTGCAGCACGGCGGTGACCGGGCCGAGTTCGCGCTCCAGCCGGCCCACCGCGGCGGCGACCTCCTCGGGCGAGGTCACGTCCGCCCGGGCGTAGCGGTAGCGCAGGCGGGCGGCGTCCATCCTGGCCAGGTTCCCGGCGAGTTCGCGGTCGGCGGCCGGGTCGGCGCGGCCGATCAGGGCCAGGGCCGCCCCGGAGTCCCGGGCGACCGCCAGGGCGCACTCGGCGGTGATGCCCTTGCCGCCGCCGGTGACCAGGAGGACGTCCCGCGCGTCGAGCGGTGACTCCCCCTCCGCCACCGGGCGGCGCGGCAGGGGGCGGAGCACCGGGACGGTGCGGCGGCCGTCCCGCTGGTAGCGGACCTCCGCGAAGCCGGCCGTGGCGGTGGCCTCGGCGACGACGCGGGCCACCGCCTCGTCGCGGGCGGACCCCTCGGGGGCGGTGTCGGGCAGCTCGACCACCGTGGTCGGGACGGACGGGTGTTCCAGGTGCAGGGTCTTCGCCAGGCCCGCGGCCCCGAGGCGGTGCTGGACCACGACCAGCCTGGTGCCCTCGGGGGCGGCCAGGACGGCTCGTGCGGCGGTCAGGAAGAGCTCCGTGTCCTGCGCGCCGCACTCGTCCGGGAGGCAGAGCAGGACGCCGTCCCCGAGGCCCGCCGCGGCGAGCGCGGTGCGCAGCGGTGCGGCCAGCGGGTGGCCGGGCGTGGCGAAGACCGTCCAGCCGTCGGCCGCGGCCCGGGGGTCGGACGCCCGGGGGCCGGGGTGCGGCCCGGCCGGCAGGGGAGCCGCCACGTGCTCGACCGCGAAGGGGCGCACCCACGGGGCCACCCCGGGGACCTCGCCCGCCGGCTCCGCCCCGGCCTGCGAGGTGTCCGCCAACCGGTCGATCAGCTCGGCGAGTTCGCCCAGCCGTACGGTCGCGAAGCCGGTCGTGGCGGCGAGCGCGGGCTGGCCCAGCGCCCGGGTGACGTCGTTGACGATCTGGCCGACCGTGATGGAGCTCAGGTGCAGGTCGTCCATCGGGTGGGTCCGCGCGGTGACGGAGTCCAGCGGCAGCTCGACCCGCTCGGCCGCGAGCCGGCGCAGCAGGTCCAGGGTGGAGACCGGGCCGGTGCCGGTGTCCGCGCCCGCCGGACGCGCGGACCGCTCGGCGCCGTCCGCCCCGTCGTCCGCTCCGTCGGCCCGCGCCACCAGGGCCGCGCCGATGGCCGGAGCCGCCTCGCAGGGGCTGGCCAGGAAGGTGGGCTCGCTCTCCGGCGGCAGCGGCCGGACCAGGCGGTCGCCGAACAGGGCCGCGGTCCGCACCGGCGCACCGAGCACGTAGGCGGCGCCGGCGACCCTGAGCAGCGGGCCGAGCGAGGCGCTGTCGGTGTCGACCGCCAGCACCGCGAGGTCCGGCGCGATCTCCGCCAGCAGGCCGGACAGCACCCGGCCGGGGCCGACCTCCACCACCAGGTCGGCGTCGGCGGCCGCGGTCTCGGCTGCCTCGTGGAACCGGACCGGGAGCAGCACCTGGGCGCGCAGCAGCTCCCGCAGGTCGGCGGTCGGGTCCAGCAGCCGCCCGGTGACCGTGGAGGCGACCGGGCGGACCGGCGGGCGGAGGTCGAACCCGGCCAGCTCGGCCGCCATCGCGGCCGCGGCCGGTTCGACCAGCGGCGAGTGGAAGGCGTGCGACACCCGCAGCCTGGTCGCCGTGACGCCCTCGGCCGCCGCCCGGCGGCAGACCTCGTCGACCGCCCCGGCGGGGCCGGAGACGACGGTCTGCCGGGGGCCGTTGTAGCCCGCGACGACGACGTCCGATCCGTCCGACAGCCGGGCGGTCCGCTCCGGGGTCGCCGCCAGGCCGGCCATCGCGCCGCCGCCGCGGCTCGCCCGCGCCATCACCCGGCCGCGGACCGTGGCGAGGCGCACCAGCTGCTCCTCGCTCATCGCCCCGGCCCAGTGCAGCGCCGTCAGCTCGCCCAGGCTGTGTCCGACCGCGGCCCCGGCCCGGATGCCCAGTCCGTCCAGCACCCGGAGGGCGGCCAGCGAACCGGTGACGATGCGCGGCTGGGCCACCTCGGTGGCGACCTGGTCCGTACCGGCGGGCGGTCCGGCCGCGCCGAACACCTCCTCCGCGGTGGCGAACCGGCGCCGGATCGCGCCGACGGCGCCGTGTCCCGAGCCCTGCCCGGGGAAGAGGTAGACGATCCGGGGCGCGGTCCGCGCCCGGCCGAGGAAGACCCCCTCGGCGGCCGAGAACGCCTCCCGCGCGCCCGAGTCGAGCAGCGCGGCCAGCCGTTCGAGGGCCCGCGCGGCGTCGTCCGGCGAGGTCGCGACGACGGCGGCCCGGACCGGGGCGCCGGAGAGCCGCTCGGCCAGCGTTCCGGCCAGGTCCGCGAGTTCGGCCTGGGCCAGTCGGGGCACCAGGTCGAGCAGTGGGCCCAGCTCCGCGCGCAGCGCGGCCGGGTCCGCGCCGTCCAGCAGCAGCAGTTCGGCGTCCTGGCGTCCGGCGACCAGCCGGGTGGTGCGCTCGTCGAGCGCCTCGCGCCGGGTGCGGCCGGGGCCCTCGGCGACCGCGACGTGGGTGTTGATCCCGCCGAAGCCCATGGCCGACACGCCCGCCCGGACCGGCTGGTCGGCCGGCCAGAGCTCGGCCCGGCCCGGCACGTACATGGCCGCCGTCTCGCCGAGCAGGCCGGGGTGCGGGTCGTGGTGGCCGGTCGCCGGGGGGATCACCTGGTGGTGCACGGCGAGGGCGGCCTTGATCAGGCCGGCCACGCCCGCCGCGGCCTTGGTGTGCCCGAAGTTCCCCTTGACCGTCCCGAGCGCGGCCGGTCGGGCCGTCGGGTCCGCGGCGCGGCGCGCGGAGGACAGCGCCTCGATCTCGGTCGCGTCGCCGAGGGCCGTGCCGGTGCCGTGGCCCTCGAAGTACGAGACCGTCTCGACGCCGTAGCCCGCCCGCCGGTAGGCGCGGTCCAGTGCCAGCCGGTGGCCGCCCGCCTCGGGCCGGGTGATGCCGCCCCTGCCGTCCGAGGAGACCCCCCAGCCGCTGATGCTCGCGTAGATCCGCCGCCCCTGCGCCACCGCGTCCCGCTCGCGCATCAGCACCAGCATGCCGGAGCCCTCGCCGGGCCAGAAGCCGTTGGAGTCCCGGTCGTAGACCTTCATCTCCCCGGTGGCCAGCGCGCCGGTCTTGGCGAAGCCGATCACCTCGAACGGGTCGATGGACAGGTCGACCCCGCCGGCGACGGCCACGTCCAGGTCGCCGTCGCAGAGCGCCCCGGCGGCCGTGACCACGGACAGCAGGGAGGAGGAGCAGGCGCCGTCGACGGTGTACCCGCCTCCGCGCAGGTCGAAGTGGTTGCAGATCCGCCCGGCGATGGTGTTGGCGAGGCCGCCCGCCAGCGAGTCCTCGTCGATCGGCGGGAAGGGCGCCTTGTACTGCGGCTCCAGCTCCCCGAGGAAGGCGGCGACGTCGCCCTCGGGCCAGCCCTTGCCCGCCAGGGCGGCGGCCAGCGTCCGGCGCACGTAGGGCCAGCGCAGCCGCATGGTGTTGGCGCGCGAGAACTCCCCGGTGAGGCTGTTGCCGACCACCACGCCGGTGGCCTGCCGCGGCAGGCCCGCGCCGTCCGGGAACCCGGCGTCGGCGAGCGCCTCGGCGGCCACGTCGAGGGCCAGCCAGTGGGTCAGGTCGGTCGCCCGGTACGTGCTGCCGGCGACGCTGTACCCGACCCGGTCGAAGCTGTAGTCCCGGAGGACGGCGGCCTTGGTCGCGTAGTACCGGTCGGGCGCGGTGCGGTCCGCCGACCAGTAGTCCGCCTGGTTCATCCGCTCGTCCGGCAGCCTCCGGAAGGCCCGGCGGCCGCCCAGGACGTTGTCCCACAACTCGCCCGGGGAATTGGCGTCCGGATAGCGGAGGCCGATTCCCACGATTGCGATCCGTTCACTGCTCATGTATCCACCACCCATGGAGATGAATTGACGGCGAATCCCTTCGCCAACCCGGCGATCCACCCATCGGTCAAGCGTGCGACCAAGGCCGGGAAAATGCCTTCTCCGAGTTTGCTTTACCACCCGCGCGGGTCGCGCTCTTTCAATAACGGCGTTATTTCCCCGCGTTCGCATTCCATAACGCCGTGATATTCCGCGCGGCCCACCGGAGCCGACGGCCGTGAACGCACCGGGGCCCCCGCCGCGGGGCGGGGGCCTCGGTGCGTCCGGAGTGCCGCGGGCGGCTTCGGTGTCAGCCGTGACCACCCGTCAGAGCGCGCTCCCCCAGCCTGGCGCCCAGCTCCCGGGCCGCCGCCAGGGCGGCCCAGGAGGCGAGCTCGACCAGCGCGGCGTCGCCGGGCCGGCCGCGCCGGAACTCGGCGACGAGACCGTCGTCGACCCGGTACGAGGCCTTGGCGACCAGCAGCGCCAGCCGGCCCGCCGGGCGCTGCTCCTCGGGCAGGGCCGACACCTCGTCCTCGACCCAGGCACGGCCGGTCCCGGGCGGGCCCCCGTCCCACCCGGCGAGCCCGGCCGTCACCAGCCGCCGGACGCCGTCCGGCACCGAGCGGGCCCCCGCCTCGTCGATCGCGGCCGCCGCCCGCGCGAACGCGCCGGCGATGCTCGGGGTGCCCGCCGCCCACCGCAGGTCCGCCGGCAGCGGCGCGGAGGGCAGCAGGTCCAGCGAGGCGCCGGCCGGCGGGGTGCCGCGCGCGCTGCGGCGCATCAGCCGGCCGAGCACGGCCGTCGCCGCCGACCGCGCGGGCGCCGGGAGGCCGGCCGGGAGCGGGCTCTCCTCCAGGAACAGGTTGACCATGCGGTTCAGGTAGTGGAAGGTGACCGCCACGCCGACCAGTTCGGGCACCCGGTCCGCGGGGAACGGCGGTCGCGCACCTCGGCCGCCCGCGCCGTCCCCGGTCTCCCGGAGCCAGTCGGCCACCTCCCGCTCCCTCCCCGCCGCCGCCCGGGCCCCGGCGGACGCCGCCGGTCCGGGCCGCAGCGCGGCCAGCGTCGCGCCGTGCACCTCCGTGCAGAACGGGCAGGCGTTGGCCTCCGACACGGCGACGGCCACCGCCTCCTTGAGCGCCCGGTCGACCCGCCCGGCGGCGAGCAGGGTCTCCCGGAGCATCACCCACGAGGCGGCGAGCACCGCCGGCGAGGGCGCGTGCAGGCCGATCGGCGGTGCGAGCAGGCCGAACTCCCGCTCGACCTCGGCGTAGACCCGGGCCACCTCCTTCCCCGCGTCGGCCGGGCGGACCGGGGCGACCCGGCGGATCTGCGCCAGCGGCCGCAGGGCCGGCCGCAGCAGCGGTATCACCATCGGTCTCCTCCTCTCTGGCTCGATCTGTCGCCGTGGCACGCTAGGGTCGCGTCAGGCCGGGCAGTTGCGTCCGCACCCCGCGCCGTCCGCTGGTCCCGCCGTCCGGCGAGGGCGCGCCGTACCGGACGTTCACGCCGCGCTCCCGCGCTGCGCGCACGATGCCGGGGACGGCGCGTTCGGCGAGCGCGGAGATGGTCAGCGCGGGGTTGACGGTGAGCGCTCCCGGGACGGCGGAGCCGTCGGTGACGAAGATGCCCGGGTGGTCGCGGAGTTCGTGCCGGTCGTCGAGCGCCGAGGTCCCCGGGTCGTCGCCGATCCGGCAGGACGCCAGCGGGTGCACGGTGTACGCGCCCACCAGGTCGTTGGTCCACGGCATGACGCGGGCCAGGCCGTCGCGCTCCAGGATGTCCTTCACCACGGCGTCCGACTCGGCCCAGCCGCGCAGGGTGTTCTCGGTCGGCCGGTACCTGATCGGTCCGCGCCCGAGCATCTGCTGGGAGATCCGGTCCGCGTTGCCGGTGGCCGGCGGCGGGCCGAAGACGCCCTCGTTGTCGTCCTCGACCATGGTGAAGACGGTCAGCCAGGACTGCCACCGCCGGACCATCTCCTTCTTCTCCACACCGAACCAGCCGGGGCCGGTCGCGTCGGGCACCTGCGCCAGGATGGTGCCGAACCCGGGCGGGAAGTAGAGCTGTTCCAGGGAGAACCGCGAGTGCTCCGGGAGCGAGCCGTCGAGGTTGTCCCAGCTCGCCACGACCGGCCCCTTGCCGATCTGGTTGGCCCCGAACGCCAGGCCGTCGGAGCGCTTGAGCCCGAGCAGGTCGCGGGCCCGGTCCTCGTCGACGACGGCCGTGTTGAGGCGCTCCCCGTTGCCGGAGAAGTAGCGGCCGACGGCGGAGGGCATCGTGCCGAGGTCCGCCTCGGAGCGCTGGAGGATCACCGGGGTGGCGCCGGCGCCGGCCGCGAGCACGACGATCTTCGCGTCGATCGTGCCGCTGCCGACGTGCACCCGGTAGTCGGTGTCGTCGACGACCTCGTAGTGCACCCGGTAGCCGCCGCCGTCCGTCCGGGAGAGCCGCTGCACCTCGTGCAACGGCCGGATCTCGGCCCCGTGCGCGAGGGCGGCGGGGAGGTAGTTCAGCAGCAGCGACCGCTTCGCGTCGAAGCGGCAACCGGACATCATCCAGTTGCAGTTGGTGCACTTCGCCCGGTCGATGGCGGCCGGGACGGGGTTGGCGGTGCGCCCCGCGTGGTCGCAGGCGGCGGCGAACAGGCCGCCCGCGTAGGTGACGTCGTTCCAGTCCTGCTGGGTGATCGGCAGCGCCTCGGCCACCCGGTCGTACCAGGGGTCGAGGGTGTCCCGGGTGATGGCCGCCGGCCACATCCGGCGGCCGATGCCGCCGCGGCGCTCGAAGGCGAACCGGGGCGCGCGCGGCATCGCGGCGAAGTACACCACGCTGCCGCCGCCGACGCAGTTCCCGCCGAGCAGGCTCATGCCGTCGCCGACCACGAAGTCGAAGATGCGGGTGTACGAGGACCCGAGCAGGAAGTCGTGCTCGAAGTCGGGCGCCTCCAGCCACGGGCCGCGCTCCAGCACGGTGACCCGCGCGCCGCCGGCCGCCAGGTGGTAGGCGGCGATGGCGCCGCCGAAGCCGCTGCCGACGATCAGGACGTCGGTGCTCTCGGTGCTCGTCATGCGGGGCTCCCTGTGGACGTGGTGCCCGGGTGGGGTTCGGCCAGCTGCCGCCGGTACGAGAAGTCGGAGAACCGCCACAGGCCGTCGGCGTCCGGGTCCATGAACCCCATCGCCGTGAGACCGGGGTGGCCCGCCGCGATCGCGTCCGCGGTGTGCAGGTGGGCGGCGGTGTCGTAGGCCATGTTGCTGAACAGCGCCAGCAGGACCCACAGTTCGCGCTCCGGGTGGTCCGGGCCGGTCAGCGTCCGCACCAGGCCGGTCCGGTCCGCGAACGGAAGGGCGACGAACGGCGGCACCGCGTCGTCGAGCGGCCGGCCGTGCTCCTCCGCGTAGGCGCGGGCGTGGCGGTTGAGCGCCTGCTCGTAGTCGTCCAGGGCGTTCGAGAGCCCGGTCGCGGGCGTCTCCAGCAGTTCGATGGCGCCTGCCTGCACCGCGCCGCCTCCGGTCGAGGCGCCGGCCACGGCCTGGTCGTCGGGGGAGCGCTTCTCCCCCGGGACGATCGTGTCCGCGAACGCCTCGAGCGTCATGGTGCGGTAATCCTGCTGATCTGGGATACGCGAGCCCACCGGCATCTCCTCAGGTGGTCGTCGAAAAAACGGGCCCGACGCACCGGCCGACCCCGATTCGCATACGCGACTTTGGCATCGTCCGGGCAATACCTCCACCTCCGCATCTCCTGCGTTGCTGAGGAGCGTTGATCGGCTTCGGCGGCCTCAACCCGGCGGCCGCGCGGCGGCGTTGACCCGTGAGCGCACCATCCCCCACCGCGGGTCGGCAGTGGTGCGCACCCGATCCCGCCCGTTCCGGCAATCGCCCTTGACAATCGGGTTCAAACATACGAACCCCCCCGGCATCCCAACTTTCAGACATGCCAACGGAATGTGCCAACGCGCCATTGCACTTGTCATGCACCAACTGATAACGTCGTCTCTCGTTATGGCGGCGGCCCCCTTTCGTCCTCCCCTTTCCGGCGGGGGACGCCTTCGCATGCCATGGCCTCTCTGACCGCCGGCCCGGAAACCACGGCCGCGACTTTCGTACCCGACCATCGCACGGGCGGAATTTCTGTTCATTCGCATGTACAGCAGAGAACCTGGAGTCGATCATGAAATCTGCCATCGAGCAAGCCGTGACCCGGGCCATCGAGACCATGCACGAGAACATCGGCGAGCTGCTGACCATAGACGATATGGCGCAGGCGGCCATGTACAGCAAATTCCATTTCTCCCGTGAGTTCCAACGGATGACCGGGGTCTCGCCACGGCGATTCCTCTCCGCCATACGCCTGGAGACCGCGAAACGCCTCCTCATCGAGACGACGTTCACCGTGACGGAGATCAGCCACCGGGTCGGGTACAACAGCGTCGGCACGTTCAGCTCCCGGTTCACCAGCAGCGTCGGCGCCTCCCCCACGATGTTCCGTCAGCTCCGGGGCTTCACTCCCCGGATCGAGGTCGACTTACACGGCCGGGGCCGCGGCGCGGAACTCTCGACGTTCCGGGGCGAGATCCGGGCCTCGGTCGCGGGGGACCTCGGCCGGGTGTTCGTCGGACTCTTCCCGACCCGGATCCCGGAGGGACGGCCGGCCGCCTGTTGCGTCCTCCCCCGCCCCGGGGCCTTCCTGCTCGACCGGGTGCCGAGCGGCACCTGGTACCTGCTGGCGCACTCCGTCCCCGTCTCCTTCGACGAGGTGCTGACCGGCGACGGCGAGGTCTCGGTGGGATCGGTCGGACCGATCGAGGTGCGGCCGGACGTGCCGCTGCTGCCGATGGAACTGCGGCTGCGCCCGATCCGGGCCCTGGACCCACCGGTCCTGCTGGCGCTGCTGGACGTGCGGTCGACGGCGTTCAACGAGCTGTCCCAGGTCGCCGAGGCCCCCCGGGCCGACAGCGCCTGAGCCGCCGCCGGCCCCGGCCCGGACAGGACAGGCGAGGACAGGACAGTGAAGACCCGACGGACGGCGAGGTCCTTACGGCCCGGATCCCCCCGCGGAGGTCCTCTGCGGGGGGATCCGGGCCGCGACGGAGGGTGCGGGCCTCAGCCGGCCGGGTGCACGGTCATCGGCAGGCCGCCGGCCACCCGCAGCGACAGCATCGGCTCGGGCGTCACCCGGTGGCCGGGCACCTTGACCAGCCGGAGGTCCCGGGCCACCACGGCGATCGTGAAGACGGCCTCCAGCAGCCCGAGGTGGTTGCCGACGCAGAAGCGCGGCCCCGCCCCGAACGGGATGTAGGCGTAGCGCGGCCGGTCCGTGGCCCGGTCCGGGTCGAAGCGCTCCGGGTCGAACTGCTCGGGCGCGTCCCAGAAGCGGGGGTGGCGGTGCAGGGTGTACGGGCAGATCAGGACGTCGGCGCCGGCCGGCACGTGGTAGCCGCCCACCTCGTCGTCCGCCTGCGCCTGCCGCGGGAGGATCCACACCGGCGGGTAGAGCCGCATGACCTCGTCCACCACCCTGGAGGTGTACCGGAGGCGGTGCAGGTCCTCGAACTCGGGCAGCCGGTCGCCGAGCACCTCGACGGCCTCGGCGTGCAGCCGCTCCCGCACCTCGGGGTGCCGGTCGATCAGGTGGAAGGTCCAGCCGAGGGTGCTCGCCGTGGTCTCGTGGCCGGCGAGCAGCAGGGTGACCAGTTCGTCGCGCATCCGCTGCCGGCCGACCCGCGGGTCGGGCTCCTCCGCGGTGGCCGTGATCAGCCGGGACAGCGCGTCGTCGCCCGTGCTCCGCCCGCCGTCGCGGGCGGTCCGGTCCGCGACCAGCCGGTCGACCACCCGCTGCAGGTCCTGCCGGGCCCGCCGGAAGCGCAGCTGCTTGGCGAGCGGCACCCAGGCGGGCACCGCGCCCATGGTGACCATGTCGAACATCGCCTGGTCCTGCACCGCCTCGAAGTCGTGGCCGACCGCCTCGAAGGCGCCGAGGTCGACGTCCAGCAGCGTGCGGCCGAGCACCCCGAGGGTGAGCGCCGTGACCTCGTGGACCACGTCGACGGGCCCGCCGCCCTCGTGCGCCCGCAGCCGGCCGACCAGCTTGGCCGCCTCCTCCGCGACGACCCCGGCCTGCCGGGCGATCCGCTTGTGCTGGAAGGCGGGCTGGATCTGCCGGCGCTGCTTGCGCCAGAGCTCGCCCTCGCTGGTCAACAGGCCGTTGCCGAGGGCCCGTCGGGCCTGCACCAGGCCGATTCCCTTGTGGTAGTTGGCCGCATTGTCCGCGAGCACGTGCTTGGCGTGCTCGGGGTGGTTGAAGAAGTAGAGCGTCTTGGGGCCGATGGAGATCCGGACCGCGTCGCCGTACTCCCGCGCGGCGGAGCGCATCAGCTCCAGCCGGTCCCCCACCAGCCTGCGCAGCAGGACCGGGGCGGCCCGGCGCGGCGGTCCTGGCGGCACCCGGCGGGTCGCGGGCACGGCTAGCACCCCCCGTCGTTCGCCAGGCGGTCGGCGACGGCCCGGCGCCACACCTCGTACGCGGGCAGCGCGCCCGGCACCGGCCCGGCCGGCCGGACGTCCCGGGTGACCCTGGCCGCCTCCTCCGGTCCCGTGCCGCAGAGGACCCGGGTGGCCAGTTCCGTGTGCGGGACCAGCAGGCCGGCCCGCAGCCGGGCCTCGGCCGCGAACGCGCTGCCCTGCGCGACGATGGCCCGGTGCGGGCCGGCCCGGTCCCGGAACGCCCGCAGCTCCGCCTCGTCCGCGCCCCCGGCGTAGGTGGCCGCCAGTCCGGCCCCGCTGTAGAGGTCGGACCACCGGGACTCCGGGAACTTCTCGATCATGGTCGCGACCAGGTCCGCGTCGGTGCCGCCGACGAACCACAGGGCCCGGCCGATGCCCTGGTCGATCGCGCGGCCGGCGTACGACGGCGTGTCACCGGCCGGCCAGGGGAAGGCCGGCTCGCGGTACTGCTCGTGGACGTACCGGGCGGTACGGAAGTACGCCTGGTGGAACCCGTACCCGTCGAGCACGAGCCAGCGCAGCAGCGGGTCGAGCCCGTCGACGTCCGGCCAGCGGAACCTCGGCAGCCGGGCCATCGCCCAACCGATCCCGACGTAGACCATGTAGACGTGGTCCGCGCCCCGCCCGGCGAGGAAGCGCCCCACCGAGCCGCGGCCGGACAGCGGCAGCCCGTCGAGCACGGCGAAGCCCATGCCGGCGCCCTCGTAGGCGAATCCGCGGAACGGGACCGGAACGCCCTCCAGGCGGAGCTCCGCCGCCGCCGGGTTCCGGGCCTCCATCGCGTACGCGTAGCCCTCCAGGAACCGCCCGCCGACCGACTCCAGCAGGTGCTGGGCGTCCGGTGACTTCCGGTGGAAGCCGCGCTTCTCCAGTAGGGTCTCCGAGGTGCTCGGGGTGAGAACGCGTCGTCGGAGCGTTCGCCATGCACTGGGCACGCCATTCTCCTCTCAGGTCTTCCTCACGTCGGTGTACTGCCACGCGGATGGTGCCCGGCCGGCTCCGGCGGGGCTTCTCCGCACCTGCTCAGTTCGCGGGGGCCGCCGCGGGCGGCCGGGGCCGGTCCGGCTGCCCGGCGGCACGGAAGTGCGTCCGCACGTTGGCCCGCCACAGCTCGTACGCCGGCGGTCCGGCGGTGGTGGCGCCCGGGGCACGGCCGGCCGCGGCGGGCTCGTCCACCGCGCAGTCGTCGGCCAGCTTCGCGGCCCCGTCGACCGACAGGCCGGTCAGGGCCGTGGCGGCGGCCTCGCAGTGCGCGGGCACGAAGCCCGCGTACGCGCGCGCCTTCGCGGCGAACACCGACCCCTGGGCGAGCTCCGCCCGGTGCTCCCCCGCCTCCCCGCGCAGGACGGCCAGGCCGTCCGCCGTGGCGCCGCCGGCGAAGGTCGCGGCCAGTCCCACCCCGCTCCACAGGTCGGCCCGCCGGTCGGCGCGGAACCTCCGCACCGCGACGGCCACCTGCTCCGGCACCCCGCCGTGGATGAACCACAGCGCCCGCCCGATGCCCTGGTCGACGGCCCGCCGGAAGTACTCCGGCGCGCCCTGCCACGGGTACGGCTTCACCTCGCGCTGCTCGTCCACCCAGCGCCGGGTGCCGAAGTAGGCGAGGTCGAAGCCGTACCCGTCGACCGCCAGCCAGCTCATCGTCGGGTGGTACGGCGTCCCGGCCAGGTCCGGCAGCACCTTGCGCCACAGCGGCCGCGGCAGGCGCGCCATGGCGAAGCCGATGCCGATGTACGCCAGGAAGATGTGCGGCTGCCCCGGCCCGGCCAGCAGGTCGCGGGTGCGGCTGCCCCGGCCCGTCGCGTCCAGGACGGTGAAGGCCATCGTGGCGCCCTCGTAGGCGAATCCGCGCTGCTCCGGGTCGACCAGGCGCAGCCGGCGCTCGACCTCCCACTGGTTGCGGGCGTCGATGCCCCACTCGAAGCCGCAGACCACCGCCTGGGGCACCGCCTCCAGGCGTTCGGTGGCGGCCGTGGGGGTCACCGGGAAGCCCCGCCCCGCGAAGGCCACCGAGGCCAGTGACGGTGTCAGCACCAGTCGGCGCAGTGATCCGAAGGTCGTCGGCACGATCCCTCCCAGCCCAGCGTCCTGAATGACGGCCCCTCCATGCTCCGGGGGCGGCGGGGGCGGCCGCATCTCCGCGGTTGCGTTCTTTTCGGCCGGACGACCGTCGCTACCCGAACTCCCTTTCACGAAGCGGCCTTTCCTCACCTGAGGTTTCCTCGGCCAGGCCGTCGAAAGGCCTCGGAAACCGCGCCCGGGGGTGCCGCGGACCGTGTTGTCGAAATCCCCGGCGGCGCGGTGGAATGGGGCCGTGCGGGAGCTGATCCCCGGCGCCGTCGGGTCCGTTCCCCGTCCAGGCCGTCCCATCGAAGGAGTGCGCGCATGAACACGCGTCACCAGCAGGACGAGGCCCCGCCCGAGCCGCTCTGGGACCGGGCGCCCGACTGGGTGGCCTACCGCCGGTCCCGGCGGAACATCACCGAACTGCTGCTCGCCGCCCGGCCCGGGGCGGCCGGCGTCCCGGTCCCCGCCTGTCCCGGGTGGACCGTCCTGGACCTGCTCGGCCACCTGGTCGAGGTCTGCCGGACGGTGGCCGCCGACGTGCCCGGCAACCTCTGGGAGGTGCCGCACGCCGAGTCCGGCACCGGCCTGGCCGGCCTGCTCGAGGAGTGGTCGCGGCTGGACGGCCCGGTGGAGCGGGTGCTCTCGGACACGCCGCAGCTGCGGCACACCATGATGATGATGGACGCGTTCACCCACGAGCTCGACCTGCGCGGCGCGCTCCGGGCGCCGGTGGTCGCGGACCAGCCGTCGTACCCCTCGGCCCTGGACCTGGTCGTCCGGGGCTTCGCCAACTCGGTGCGCTCCCACGGGCTTCCGGCGCTGCGCATCCGGACGGCGGGCGCCGAGTGGCAGGCCGGTGACGGCGAGCCGGCCGCCGTCCTCCAGGGGCACCGCCACGACCTGCTCCGGTCGCTCACCGGCCGGCGGACGGTCGAGCAGGTCTCCGGACTGGCCTGGAGCGCCGCGCCGGACGCCTGGCTGCCCGCGTTCACCTGGGGGCCGTTCCGGCCGCCGGAGCGGCCCGTGGAGGCCGCCGTCGCCGCGCGGTAGCGCCCGGGCCGCGGAACGGCTCCGTGGGGGCGCCCCCGGGGGGGGGGCCCCCGGGGGGGGCGCGGGGGGCCAAGCGGGGGGGGGGGGGCGCGCCCCCCCCCCCCCCCCCCCCCGCGCGGGGGGGGGGGGGGGGCCGGGGCGGG
>NZ_JBIAXP010000020.1:0-71268 GCF_042896795.1 Kitasatospora sp. NPDC001261 | reverse complement strand
GGCCGCCGGCGCCGCGGGGTCGCCCCCGGGCCGGGGCCCGGCGCCGGGGCGCCGCCCGCGCGGGCGGCCCCACGGAGGGGTCACGGTGTCACCTAGCGGTCGCGGTGCGGCCTCACGCCACGGCCGCCCCGACCTGGCTCTGCTGCGGCTGGACGGCCGTTCCGCCCCCGGACGCCCCGGCGGCGGCGTCCGCCCGCCGGGAGCGCTGGCGCAGGTGCACGACCCACCACCCGAGCCCGCGCAGGGCGCAGACCAGCGTGGTGGCGAAGAACAGGGTGTAGACGACGTTGAACACCATCAGGATCGCGTACACGAAGGCGACCGAGCTGCCGAACACGAACTGGGCCCGGCCCTTCACCGGCGTCGTGCCCGGGTCGCTGATCATGTAGTTGGTGAACAGCACGAAGGCGACACCCGTCATCGGGCCGAGCGCGGAGAACAGCGCGACGTCCCAGATCCAGTGCCGGAGGAACGCCTGGATGGCGAACGCGCCGAGCCAGCCGACGATCAGCGGGGTCCGCTTGGTGAGCAGCGCGTTGATGACCGTTCCGGCCGTGGCGATGATCAGCGGGATCATCACCCGGAAGAAGGTGTTCGCGTTCTCCGTGAACTCGTAGGGCGGCGCGATGCTGAACCACGAGCCGAAGCACACCAGCGACATCGTGATCCCGAAGTTGGACGGGTTCATGAAGTGCCGCATCCGGCCGGCGATCGGGGCCTGCAGGGCGTGCTTGCCGCCGACGCCGATGACCACGCCGAAGACGATCGGCAGCAACTGGTTGTTGCCGTAGGTCAGCATGTTGACCGCGAGCGCCGTGATGTGGGCCGGCAGCAGGAACTCGTACACGCCGCGGAACCCGTTCCCGCGGAAGCGGGGGGCGCGGCGCTGGGCCCAGGCGCTGATCAGCTCGAAGCCGATCTCGCAGGCGTAGGCGGTGAACACCGCGACGAACGGCCACAGCCAGGGCTGCTCGAAGCCGAGCAGGGTGTAGCCGAAGATGTTGAACACGCTGATCGAGAGGGCGAAGTTCCGCAGGGCGAGGTACCGCGGGTCCTTCGGCTTCGCGGGGGCGGCCGGTGCGGCCGCCGGGGCGCCGCCGGCTCGGGGTTGCACGCTCGCGCTCATCGGTTCGGGACCTCCTGGACCTGGTCGGTCAGCACGAGCGTGTGCGTGCCGGGGCTGAGCTGCTCGCTCTTCTCGTGCAGTCCCCCGGCGGCGTCCCGCCACCTCAGGTCGACGGTGACCGGCCCCTGGTGGGCGCCGAGACCGAAGCGCACGTCGAAGCTGCGGAAGCCGCCGTGGCCGCCCCCGCCGTCGAGCCGGGAGATCTGGGTGCCGGTCGGGGTGGTGACCCGCACGGTGGCGTCGTACGCGGGCGCCCCGGTGTTCACCAGGCCCTGGCCCGCGGCGCCCTCACCGGTCGGCCGGTAGAGCCGCAGGTTCAGCTGACTGCCCAGCGCCGGCGCGGTGTTGGCGTAGAAGGCGGGCGGCCCCCACTGGCGGGCCACCGCGAAGTCCAGCCGGCCGGTGCCCGTGGTGTCGCCGGTGGCGAGGCCGCGGGTCGGCGTCGGCACGGCGATGCCCAGCCGGGAGCTGATGTTCACGTACGGGCCGTCGGGGGTCTTGGCGTAGAAGGCGATCGCCTCGTCCCCGGCGATGTCGTCGCCGGGCTGGACGTTGGGCCACATCGCGGGGTTGGACAGCAGGTCGTCGTTGGTCATGGCCATCTCCTGGAGCCACGGCCAGCGGTCGATCTTCCCCTTGACGAAGCCGGTGGCCTGGAGCACCGCGAGGTCGCCGCTGTTGAGGAAGTCGCCCATCTTGGTGTCCCAGCCCCACCCGGTCCAGGCCATGCCGTGCTCCTGGGCCTCCTGGGTGAACGGGGCGATGCCCGCGGCGAGCTTGCGGCGCATGTCGGCCTCGTCCTTGGCCTTGTTGATCCAGAGGAAGTTGCTCTCCTCCAGGCCCCAGGCGACGGTGATGTTGCTGACCATCATGTCGAAGTCGCCGTTGCGGCCGATGTCGCCGAAGTCGACGCCCATGCCCTTGAACGAGCCGTTGCCGAGGACGAAGGACTTGGGCGTGGTCGGCGTGCGCTCGCCCTTGGCCTCGCTGAACTCGATGTGCCCGGGCGTGGACCGGTTGTAGAGCAGGTGCCCGTGTCCGAAGTCGTTGGCGATGTACAGCTCGGGCAGTCCGTCACCGGTCAGGTCGGCGCCCGAGATGGCCAGCGTCCACCCGGTCGACGCGTCGTAGGGGATCGCGCCCTTCTCCTCCACGTACGACGCGGTGGGCTCCGTCCCCGCGGTGCTCTGCTGCCAGCGCAGCACGTGGTCGCCGCCGGCGTTCTTGGCGCTGGACAGCGAGTCGTTCATCACGACGTTGTTCAGCCCGTTCGGGTCGAGCACGTCGGAGTCGGGGAAGTAGTTGCCGATCACGATCGACGGGCGCCCGCTGCCGTCGATGTCGCCGACGTAGTCCGCGTCGGTGTTCCAGCGCGGGCCGTGGTACTTCCCGTCCAGCGACTCCGAGGGCACCAGCTCGCGCGGCACGTAGGAGGCCGCGGCGGGGGTCGTGGCGTCCGACCTGGCCATGAACAGGATCGGCGTGCGGCCCCAGTACGTCACCAGCAGGTCCATCCGGCCGTCGCCGTTGAAGTCGCCGGGCGTGCAGCCGGTGGGCGCCATGGTGTCGTCCATCGGCAGCGGCCTGCCGTCCAGCACGAAGGGCGTGAAGCGGTCGGCCGGCCGGGCGGTCGGGGTGTACGTCACGATCACGCTGTCGGTCCTGGTGTCGACGATGCACATGCCGTCGGCCACGCCGTGCCCGGTCAGGTCGTTGATCGCGATGCTGGCCCCGACCGAGGAGATCCACGAACGGATCTTCTGGTAGGCCGGGTTGACGGTCCGGACCGTCCGCATCGGCCGCTGCTCGTAGCCGGGCGGCATCGCGATGGGCAGTTCCTTGAAGCCGTACTGCTTCGCGACCTCCTCCGCCCCGGCCGCCGCGACCGAGGTCCGTACGGCGAAGAACAGCGAGGTGGCCACCATTATCACCACCAGGCCTGGAATCAGTCTGCGGATTCGTTCACGGTACGCCACCGGGTTCCCCTCTCGACGGATCGAATACGACCCCGTGCCCGCGCCGAGTGCAGGACGCGGCCAAAACCCCCTGCTGGCAGGAAGGTTCGGGATGACGGAATTCACGACCCGAAATGCGCCGGCGATAGGCACGTCACGCGCGGGTCTACTGTACGAGGATGTACGCAAAGCACTCGGAATCGCTACTTCCCCGTTGCTCAGCGGGAGGAATTGCGGCAGCCGCCGGGAACGTCGGCCGGCCCGCGGCCGCACGACGAAGCGCCCTCCCGCGCGCGTGCCGCGGAAGGGCGCTTCCAGAACTCACGGGAGGTTCACCGGGGGGAATGACTTCCCCCGTCCGCCGGTTCACCGGTTCGCCGGTCAGGCGTACGTGACGACCGCGCGGAAGCGCGCCTCACCCCGCTCGACCCGGTCCAGCGCCTCGGCGACCCGCTCCTTGGGGAAGGTCTCGACCAGCGGCGTGACGGCCCCGGAGGCGACCAGGTCGAGGGCCTCGGTGAGCCGGTCGAGGCCGTTGTGGGTGGCGCCGATCACCTGCTGGCGCTGCGCCCAGAACGGGCTGGTCGGCGGGATGGCGAAGGGCTCGACCGGGTCGATGGTGGCCAGCACCATCCGGCCGTTCGGCCGCAGCCCCTGGAGGGCCCCGGCGGCGGCCCGGTAGGAGGTGCCGGTCACCAGGACGACGTCGGCGCCGCCGATCGCCCGCAGCCCGTCACCGTCGGCGACCACGTGGTCCGCGCCCAGGGTCCGGGCCAGCCGGTGCTTGTCCGGCGAGCTGGTGACGGCCACGGTCTCGAAGCCGCCGGCCCGGGCGAACTGCACGGCGAGGTGGCCGAGTCCGCCGATCCCGAGCACCGCGACCCGTTCGCGCGGTCCGGGATCGGCGGCGCGCAGCGCGCTCCACGCGGTGTAGCCCGCGCACAGCACGGGGGCGGCGGTCTCGTACGGGACGGCGTCCGGCAGCAGCACGGTGCTCGCGGCCGCCACCGCGACGTACTCCGCGTGTCCTCCTTGCACGGTGAGGCCGCTCATCACGGCCTCCGGGCAGTTCATCCCGGACTGCCCGGAGAGCGGGAGGTTGAGCCGGCAGTACGCGCACCGGCCGCAGGTCGCCTGCACCCAGGTGGCGCCGACCCGGTCGCCGACCCGGCGGCCGGTCACCCCGGCGCCGACCTCGACGACCTCGCCGGCGGCCTCGTGCCCGACCACCACCGGAGCGAACGCCGGGAAGGGGAACACGCCCTGACTGACCAGCAGGTCGTTGTGGCAGACCCCGCAGGCGTGGACCCGGATCAGCACCTGGCCGGGACCGGGCCTCGGGGTGGGGATCTCGCGAAGCTCCCAGCGCGCCTTGGCCTCGGGTACGACGGCTGCCCACATCGGCCGAACCACCTTTCCTGTCAACTGCTCCGCGGCCCGAGCCGGACCGGGAGGGTCTGGACACCGTTCATGATGAAGGTGGCCTGCGGTGCCAACTCCTCGGCAGGTACGGCGAGTTCGAGGTCGGGGAAGCGCCGGAACAGCGCGGTGAGGGCGGTCTCGGCCTCCATCCGGGCCAGCGGCATGCCGATGCAGCGGTAGACGCCGTGGCCGAAGGAGAGGTGCTCCTTGTTCGCCCGGGTGGCGTCGAAGGCGTCGGCGTCCTCCCCGTGGACGGCGCGGTCGCGGCCCGCCGCCGCGAAGTTGATCAGGACGGGCTCCCCCTTGGCGATGGTGACCCCGCCGAGCTCGATGTCCTCCACCGCGAAGCGGAACGGCAGGTGCGCGACCGGCGCCTCGGCGCGCAGGCTCTCCTCGATCACCTCCGCCCAGCCCACCGCGCCGGACCGGAGCAGCGCCCGCTGGTCGGGGTGGGTGAGCACGGCCCGGACGGTGTTGGCGAGCAGGTTCATCACCGGCTCGGTCCCGGTGGCGAGCAGCAGGTGCAGGGTGCCGACCAGTTCGGAGTCGCTCAGCCGGGATCCGTCCTCCTCCTGGGCCTGGACCAGGTCGCTGGTCAGATCGTCCCCGGGGTCGCGGCGCTTGCCCTCGACGAACTCCAGCATCTCCCGGTGCCACCGCTCGACGTTGGCCGCGGACTCCTCCGGGGTGATGGTGGTGTCGACGTTCACCTCGCCGCCGCGCAGCATCCGCTCACGGTCCCCGGCCGGCACGCCGAACAGGTCGCAGATCACCCGGGCCGGCATCGGATGGGCGAAGCGGGCCTTGAGGTCGACCACCTCGCCGGGCGCGAGGCGGCCGAGGTCGTCCAGCAGCTCCTCGACGGCCTTCTCCACCTCGGCCCGCATGGCCTCGACCCGGCGCGGGGTGAAGGCGCCGGCCGTCAGCCGCCGCAGCCGGGTGTGGTCGGCGCCGTAGCGGGTGGTGAGGTTGTCCATCAGCACCCAGCCGATGAGCGGGAAGTCCGCGCCGATCCGGCCCTCGGCGAACGCCGCCCAGTGCCGGCGCGGGTCCTTGGACAGACGGTGGTCGGCCAGGGCCCGCCGGGCGACGTCCTGGCCGGTGATCGACCAGGCCGGTACGCCACCGGGCAGTTCGATCCGGGCGACCGGGCCGTTCGCCCGGATCCGGGCGCCCTCCGCGTGGATGTCACGTCCGGCTCGGTCGATGACGACGGGGGCGGGGAGTGACACGGAAGCCTCCAGGCGGTCGGAGCGGGGCGCGGGCGGAGTCAGGGAGTCGCCGGGTCGCGGGGCCACGCGGCAGCGGGGCCAGGGCCGTTGACCGGCCCTGTCGAGGCTGGCACCCGCGCGGGGTGCCCGCATCTCCCGGCTTGCGGCGTCCCCCCGCCCGGCGGCGGGGCGGCCGCCCAGCGCAATCGGGAAGATGCGGCGGCCGACGGCCCGGTGTGACGCTGGCCGTCACCGGGCCGTGGTGATCGCGGCCGGGAACCGCCGGATAAGGAGAGAGCCATGTCCGCCACTCCCCCGCCCACCGCCGCCGACGTCGCCGCGCTGCGCGCCGTCCCGGAACTCATCATCGCGGCCTGGGCGCGGCACGACGCCGACGGCTTCGCCTCGGTCTTCACCGACGACGCGACACTGATCCTGCCCGGGGACGTCTACCTGACCGGCCGCGAGCAGATCCGCGCCTTCATGGCGCAGGCGTTCGCCGGCCCGTTCAAGGGCACCCAGGTCACCGGTGAGCCGCAGTCGGTCCGCCCGCTGGCCGACGACGTGGCCGTCCTGGTCACCAAGGGCGGCGTACTGGCCCCCGGGGACACCGAGGTGACGCCCGAGCGGGCGATCCGGGCGACCTGGGTGCTGGCCAGGCAGGGCGCCGACTGGCGGATCGCCTCGTACCAGAACACCCCCGTCGCCGCCTGAGCCCGGAGCCGGAGCGGCGGGGCCGTCGCCCGCTCTCTCCCCGGAGACCGCGCGGCGGCCCCGGCTCCGCACCGACCGCCGGCCCTCCCCCGGCGGCCCGGCCGATCGACGCTCCGGGGCGCCGCGCGGCCGGTACAGTGCCGTGCGGGACGGTGCCGTACGGCTGCGGCACCCCCGCACGGACCGGCCGGTACGCCGGCCGCCACCCCTCCGGCGCCGGCCCGGGTCGGCGCACGGTCCCGCTGAGAGGACTCGGATGCGTCCCTTCCGTATCGACATCCCGCAAGAAGCCCTCGACGACCTGGACCGCCGGCTCGCGGCCACCCGCTGGCCCGGCGAACTCCCCGGCGCCGGCTGGCGGCGCGGCGTGCCGCTCGGCTACCTGAAGGAACTGGCCGAGTACTGGCGCACCGGCTTCGACTGGCGCAAGGCCGAGGCGCACCTCAACTCCTTCCCGCAGTTCCTGACCGAAGTCGACGGCGTGGACGTCCACTTCCTGCACGTCCGCTCGCCGGAGCCGGACGCCCTGCCGCTGGTCGTCACCCACGGCTGGCCCGGCTCGGTGGCGGAGTTCCTGGACGTGATCGGCCCGCTGACCGATCCGCGGGCCCACGGCGGCGATCCCGCCGACGCGTTCCACCTGGTCATACCCTCGCTGCCCGGCTACGGCTTCTCCGGCCACCCCCGGGAGGCCGGCTGGGACACCGCCCGGGTCGCCCGGGCCTGGGCCGAGCTGATGCGCCGGCTCGGCTACGACCGGTACCTCGTCCAGGGCGGCGACTGGGGCATGCCGGTCTCGCTGCAGCTGGGCCTGGCCGACCCGGAGCACGTGGCCGGCGTCCACCTCAACATGCTCGCCACCTTCCCGCCGCAGGACCCGGCCGAGTTCGCGCGGCTGGACCAGGCGGACCGGGCCCGGCTGGAGTTCGCCGGGTACTTCGAGCAGGACGGGGCCGGCTGGCGGAAGATCCAGTCCACCCGGCCGCAGACCCTCGCGTACGGCCTGACCGATTCGCCGGTGGGCCAACTCGCCTGGATCGTCGAGAAGTTCATGGAGTGGACGGCGGCCGGGACGGTTCCCGAGGACGTCGTCGACCGGGACCGGCTGCTGACCGACGTGGCGATCTACTGGTTCACCGCCTCCGCCGGCTCCAGCGCCCAGCTCTACTACGAGTCCAACCGGCTGGACGCCGACTTCCTCCGCACCTGGGCCGGCCCCTGGCCGCTGTCCGCACCGGTCGGGGTGGCGGTGTTCCCCGAGGACGCGGTCCGGCCGATCCGGCGCTGGGCCGAACGGATCCTGCCGACCCTCGCCCACTGGTCCGAGTTCGACCGCGGCGGGCACTTCGCCGCCCTGGAGCAGCCCGGGCTGTTCGTCGACGACGTCCGGGAGTTCGCGCGTCGGGTCCGCTGAGCGGACCGTCCACGGAGTCGCCCGGCACCGGGAGTCCGGTGCCGGGCTCGGCCGTTCCGGCGGGCGGCCGTACCGGCGGGCGCGGCTGTTCCGGCGGGCGGCCCGTTCCGATCGGCCGCCGACGGCTCAGTTCCGGCCGGAGAGCTCCGGAGCGCCCGCGTGGGCGCCGGCCGGGGGCGGGACGGGTCGGCGGGCGGCGCGCAGCACCCGCAGCAGGGTGCGCGGGTGCATCAGCGACTGCGGGGTGGCCACCAGTCCGGCGATCCGCACCAGTGCCTCGGTGATCCGGGGATCGTGGACCGCCGCCCGCTGGGCCAGCGCGGCGTAGCGGTTGACCAGATGGGTCTGCGGGGTGCGGCGGCCCGCGACGCCCGGGTAGCCCAGGTCGGTCACCGCGGCGAAGGACCAGGGGGCCCGGATCTCCCGCGCGACGTCGCGGAAGTAGGCCCGGGGGTTCGGCAGCCGCCGCCCGGCGGTGTGCCGCCGCAGCACCAGGGCCTGCAGCGCGGCGGAGGTCATGCCCTGGGCGTAGGCCGGGTTGAAGCTGCACACCGCGTCGCCCAGGACGACCAGCCCCGCGGGGAAGCGCTCCAGCCGGTGGTAGTCCCTGCGGACACTGGCCGGGAAGCGGAACCGCAGGGGCTCGTCGAGCGGTTCGGCGTCGCGGATCGCCTCGTGGATCTCCGGGACGGGCAGCGAGCGGACGAAGGCGTGGAACCCCTCGGGGTCGACGGGCGGGTGGTCGCCCACGATCCCGGTCACCGACAGCTCCACCCGGTTGTCCTCGCCGGGCACCCGGTAGAAGAAGGCCCCGCGCGGGTGCGAGGGCGTGGCGGCGGGGATGATGGCGATGTCGCTGCCGAACGGATCCCCCTTGAGGCGGTAGTGGCGGGTGGTGTACGCCAGGTCGATCTCGATCCGCTCCTCGGGGGGCGCCTCGTACCCGAGGTCGGCCAGCCAGCGCGGGGTGCGCGAGCCGCGGCCGGTGGTGTCGACGACCAGGTGCGCGGAGAGCGTGCGCTCCGTGCTCCCGGGGGCGCGCCGCTGCACCCGGACCCCGGTGACCCGGCGCCTGGTGGTGTCGGTCACCGGGGCGATGACGTCGTGTTCCTCCAGGAACGTCACCTCCGGCAGCGCCCGTACCCGCTCGCGCAGATGGTGTTCGAGTACCGGCCGGGTGGCGGGCACGGACGGCAGGCCGGTGCGCGCCGGCCGCAGCCGCAGCCCGTTGAAGTACCAGCGGATGTCGGCGCTGAAGTCGCCGGGCCGCACCCCGGCGGCGACCAGTTCGTCGGTGAGGCCGGGGAACAGCGACTCCATGATCTGGTGGCCGCGGGCGACCAGCCCGTGGGCGTGGTTGCCGTGCGGGACGCCGCGCCGCGGCCCGCGGACGCCGAGGATCCGGTCGCGTTCGACGACGACGACCCGGGGATAGGACTCGGCGAGCACCCTCGCTGCCAACAGGCCTGCGATGCTTCCGCCGAGAACCACGGCGCATTCGTCGGTACGGGTGCCCATGACGGTCCCTTCTGTCGGGTGTGGGACGGGTGGCGGTCCCCGTGCTGGTGCGCCGCCGCGCTGTCGGCCTTCGCCCGGAGCGCGCGTGCGCGCGGGTCCGCGGCACCCCCGCCCGGTGCCGCGGACCCGGTGGCGCTTGCGGTCAGTGCCCGGTCAGTGCCCGGTCGACCGGAACTGGCCGGGCGTGCGGCCCGGACCGGCCGGGCCGCGGTAGGCCTGGGCGAGGTCGAGCCAGGCCTCGGCGTCCTCGCCACGGGCCGTCAGGGCGAGGTCGTCGCGGTGCCGGCGCCTGGTCACCAGCAGGCAGAAGTCGACGGCGGGTCCGCTGACGCGCTGCTCCGCGTCGGCGGGGCCGAACTCCCACCGAGCGCCCGACGGAGCGGTGATCTCGAAACGGAACGTTGTCTCCGGCGGCGTGAGCCCGCGGGCCTGGTAGCCGAAGTCCCAGGTGCGGACGGCGAACTCGACCAGGTAGCGGATCCGGTCGGTGTGCTCGCGGCGCTCCCCGAGCGCGTCGGCGATGTCCTGGCCGTGGCCGAACAGTTCCATCATGCCGGCGGCGGCGAGCACGGGGGCCGTCAGCGGGCGGACCAGCCACGGCAGCGGCCGGTCCGCCGGAACGGCCGCCAGGGCCTCCTCGGCGGCCCGGCGCTCGGTCTGCCAGCTCTCCAGCAGGAGCTTCGGCGCCTTCGCCAGGTAGGGCCTGAGGGCCTGCTGCACCGCGCCGTCCATGTCCTGCCCGATGCCGGCGGCGACCGCCCGGAAGGCCTCGGGGTCGCCCGCCGCGAGTCCGGCCAGCCTGAAGGTGGCCGTGAGGTGGGCGACCTGGTGGGCGACGGTCCAGCCGGGGGCCGGCGTGGGGCGTGCCCAGTCGGCTTCGGGCAGGTTCGCCACCAGCGCGTCGACGGCCTCGCCGTCCAGCACCAGCGCGGAGATCACGTCCTGTCGGTCGACCATGCCTCTTCCTTCCGTTGAGCGGAACCGGCCGGATGCCCGGCGCACTCCCAATCCGCCTCGAACCATGGCGAGTTGGGCGAATCCAGTATCTGCTCCCGGAGATCGGCGGGCTTCTCCGCCCGTGCTCTGCCACCGGCCGCCCCCGCGCCCCCGTCACCCGCGCCCCTGTCACCCGCGCCCCGTCACTCGGACGCCGCGCCGAGCGCCGGGGCCGCGAGCCGGCTCCGGCGGCTGATGTACCAGGCGGCCGCGCCGCACAGCAGCGCCAGCACGGAGACCGCCAGCAGGACGTCGGAGGCCGAGGACACCAGGCCCGCCAGCAGCAGCGGCCCGCACAGGCCGCCCAGCCGGTTGAAGAAGGAGACCCAGCCGGTGGTCCGGCCGCGCCGTTCCGGATCGGCCAGGTCGGCCGCGATCGGCAGGAAGATCGCGGCCATCGAGTTCACCGAGAACAGCGCCGCCACCAGCGCGCCCGCGCAGATCCAGCCCACCTGCGCCACCGCGCCGCTGGCGGTGAGCGCCAGCAGCAGCACGGCGGTGACGGTGGCCAGGCCCGCCGCCATGCTGGTCGGGCCGAACCGGCGGTAGCCCAGCATCAGCAGCAGGGCGCACGGGACCATCACCACCGCCGCCACGGTCAGCATCAGGTTCGCGGTGCGCACCGGCACACCGCCGATCCGGGCCAGGCTCGGCACCCAGGTGGTGAGGCCGAAGGTGAGCAGGCCGATCAGGGTGGCGAACGCCCGCTGGAGGCCGTGGGTGAGGGCCCGCGCGGACCGTGAGTCCCGCCGCGGGACCGGTGCGCTCCGCGCCGCCGGGGCGGAGAGCGCCACGTAGTCGGGAACGAAGGGCGTCAGCACGGCCAGCACGGCGCCGGTGGGGGCGCCGATCAGCCAGAGGATCCGCCAGCCGAACACCGGCTCCAGCCACAGGGCCGAGCCGGCGGCGATCAGGTAGCCGACGGCGGTGGCGACGACGGAGAGCGCCACCACCACCGAGCCGCGGACCCGCCCGCCGACCGCCTCGGTGAGCAGGGTGATCAGCAGCGGGGCGAGGCCGCCGACCGCCAGGCCCATCAGCCCGCACATCAGCAGGTTCCCGCGGAAGGAGGGCATCGAGCCGCACATGCTGGTGGCGGTGAAGCCGAGGGTGGCGATCAGGTAGGAGCTGCGGCGGCCGATCCGGTCGGTGAGCACACCGAACAGCAGTGCCCCGGCCGCCGTCCCGGTCAGTCCGCAGACCGCCAGCAGGGAGGCCGTCCGGGGGTCGAGGCCGTAGTCGGCCCGCATGCCGGGGATGACGAAGCCCAGCGTGGAGGTCTTGCTGATGTCGACGGTCAGGGCGGCCGTACCGATGACGGCGATCAGCAGCCGGCCGCGCCGGCCGCCACGGAGTTCGGTCGGGGCCGAGCGCGGCCGTCCGCGCAGGGCGGCGCCGGCCACCACGAGCAGCAGTCCGGCGAAGGCGGTGAACATCTCCGGCATCTCCGCCAGCGGCATGCCGTCGAGCTTCCGTCCGGCGTCGGCCGGGGCGTGCGCCATCTCCATCGGCATCGGCATCGCGGGGTCCATGGCGAAGGCGTGGTGGAAGGCCAGTGCGGAGGAGACCAGCACGATCGCGCTGCCCGCGTACAGGAGCATCGCGGCTCCGAGGGGTCTGGAGAACACGGGGCGGCCTTTCGGTCGGGGGCGGCGGTCGCGCCGGGTGACTGGGAAGCTACGCCGGGCGTCCTGAGGGCCGCTTCTCGCAGTGTGCTGGGATCGGGAGTTGTGGACCCGCGACCGGTTCCGGCACCACGGCGTTTTGGTTGACTGGGGACATGAGTCCGCGTCGCTCGGATCCCCGTGCCCGCCCGGGGCTGGTGACCATCGCCGCCCGGCTGCTGGCGGAGGAGGGGCCGCAGGCACTGTCCACCCGCCGCATCGCGAGCGAGGTCGGCACCTCGACGATGGCCCTGTACACCCACTTCAACGGAATGCGCGGGCTGGCGCGGGCCATCGTCCACGAGGGGTTCGCCCGGCTCCAGCAGCACTTCACCCAGGTGCGGCCCAGTGACGACCCGGTGTGCGACCTCGCGCTGCTGGGCCGCGCGTACCGGTGCAACGCGCTGGCCAACCCCCACCTGTACGCGGTGATGTTCGGCGGTTCCTCGCTGGCCGGGTTCTCGCTCGACGAGGAGGACCGCCAGTACGGCCGCTACACGCTGGCCGGTGTGACCGAGTGCGCGGCCCGGTGCGTCGGGGCGGGCCGGTTCCGCCCGGCGGACCCGGAACTGGTGGCGCACCAGATGTGGTCGGCGGTGCACGGCCTGGTCGTCCTGGAGCTCGGCGGCTACCTGATCGAGCCCTGCGACGCCGACCGCCTGCTGGAGGCGCAGCTGGTGGGGCTGATGGTCGGTGTCGGCGACACCCGGGAGGCCGCCGCCGGATCGGTGGCGGCCTCGGCCCGGCGGCTGCGGGAGGAGGTGGTGCCGGTGGTGGAAGCGGCGGGGCCGGAATAGTCCGGCGACGGGTGCCCGAGCTCCTTGCGGACCGCTTTCTCCCGTCGTGCTCTTGCCGTTCGGAACGTCTTGGTGGAGAAGGGACGCTGCGCTAGCTTCTCGAACAGGAGGCATTGTCCGCCATCCGCCAGGAGAATTCGGGGAGTGTGGGAGAGCATGCAGCCGAAGACCTACGAGTACGATCCGGCCGTGTTCGACTTCGCCGCGGCGGTGCGGTCGATCTACCGGACCGAGGACCTGAGCGCGTTGCGGCCGGACGCCCCGATGGAGCTGCTCACCTGGCGGACCGACCAGTCCACGGAGTTCCACGCCGCCTTCTACCGGGAGTTCGAGCCCAGGCTCCGGGACCTGTACCGCGGCTTCGTGAAATCCTTCGTGCCGGACGTGCTCGGCACCGACGAGTTCTGCTTCCAGCGCGTTCCCACCTTCCGGATCCATTTCCCGGGAAATGTCGCGGTCGGCGAGTTCCACAAGGACGGCGACTACCACCACGCCGACGGCGAGGTGAACTTCTGGCTGCCGCTGACCCGGGCCTGGGGGACCAACTCCGTGTGGGTCGAGCGGGAGCAGGGGTCGGAGGACTACGCGGCGACCGAACTCGACGTGGGGCAGCTGCTGGTCTTCGACGCGGTCGGCTGGAACCACGGGAACAAGGTGAACGACACCGACTCGACCCGGGTGAGCTTCGACTTCCGCTGCATCCGGCTCGCCGACTACCGCGCCTCGGACCTGCGGACGGTGGACGCCGGCCGGGGGCTGTGGATCGGGGACTACTTCGACGTCTTCTGACCGGTTCCGCTCCGGCGCCGCCGGCCCCGCGTCCGTGACGCGGGGCCGGCGGCGCACCGGCGCGGTCATCCCAACTGCCGGCCCAGCGGCGTCAGGTCCAGGTAGTTGTGGACGGCGAGGAGGATGTCCAGCCCGCGCGAGAAGGTCGAGTAGGTGTGGTAGACCTCCTCGCCGTCCCGCAGGAAGACGCTGACCGCGGGGAGTTCGTGGCCCCAGATGTCCCAGGGGCCGACGGCGGCCTCGTGCTCCTCCCTGGTCCGGAAGTTGATCAGGAGCGGGGTCACGGACTCGTCCAGCGTGGCGTGGAAGTCGTAGTTGAAGCGGCTCCCGTACGACGAGTAGTACGGGATGTTGTCCCAGCCCATCCGCTCCTTGTACCGGCGGATCTTCTCCTGCGGCGCGCGGGAGACCAGCACCAGCGTGGTGTCCCGCTCGTGCAGGTGCGGCAGGTACCCGATCTCCCGGATCTGGAACCGGCAGCTGGGGCAGCCCTCCTCCCACTCCGGGTCGAACATCACGTGATGGACGATCAGTTGCCGGCGTCCCTCGAAGAGGTCGGCCAGGGACGCCTTGCCGTCGGGGCCCTCGAAGACGTAGTCCTCCTCGACCCGGACCATCGGGAGCCGCCTGCGCTCGGCGCTCAGCGCCTCCCGGGCGTGCGTGAACTCCTTCTCCCTGACCAGGAACTCCCGGCGGGCGGCGAGCCACTCCTCCCGCCCGACGACCCGGGGGAGCTCCGACTGCGGTTCCGTGTCCATGGTGCCGTTCTTCCTCTCGTGCGGTGCGGTGTTCCGTACTGCCGTGTTCCGTACTGCCGTGCTCCGTACTGCCGTGTTCCGTGCCGCCGTGTTCCGTGCCGCGGTGTTCCGCGGCGCTCTGCTGCGGCGGGTCATTCCACGGCCGTGGCGGTCGGTGCGGGCGACTCCTCCGCCGCCGGGGACACCGCCCCGGCCGCGGAGCGCGACCCGAGCGCGCCGAGCGCCAGCACACCGAGGGCGGCGACCAGGACGGCACTGACCACGGCGGCGGCGTTCAGGCCCGAGGTGAACGCGTCGCGCGCGTGCTCGAGCAGGCGCGCGCCCGCGTCCCCGGACAGCCGCCCGGCCTCCTGCGCGGCGGCCTCGACGCTCTGCCGGACGTCGGGGAGCGCGCCGGCCGGGGCCCCGGACGGGCTGAAGCCGTCCATCCGGGCACCGTAGACGGCGGCTCCTATGCTCCCCAGCGCGGCCACCCCCAGCGAGATGCCGAAGTCGCCGCTGGTCTGCGAGAGCGCCGCCGCCGCCCCGGCGTTCGCGGGGGGCACGGAACCCACCACGAGGTCCTGGCCGAGCGCGCCCACGAACCCGATCCCGAGGAAGACCAGGATGATGCCGCCCACCAGCTGGGACAGCCCGTCCGAGGTGTCCAGGACGGCGAGCAGCGCGAAGCCGACCGCGGCGAGGCCCATGCCGGCGGCGATCACCACCCGGGGGGTGAACCGGCGTGCGGCGAGCGGCGCCAGCATGCTCCCGACCACCATCGCCAGCGAGGACGGGACGAGCCACAGGCCCGCGTGCAGCGGGGTGAACCCCTCGACCGACTGCAGGTACCGGCTGATCAGGAACATCACCCCGCCCTGGGTGGCCACCCCGAGCATCAGGATCACCAGCGCCGCGGTGAACGCGAGCCGCTTGAAGAGCCGGACGTCGAGGAGCGGGTCGGCGAGCCGGCGCTGCCGCGCCACGAACACGGCCCCGAAGGCCAGGCCGGCGACGGCCGCGGCCGCGCCCAGCGGCTGGACCCCGTCCCGGGCCATGTCCTTGATGCCGTAGACCAGGGGAAGCATCGCCAGCAGGGACAGGGCGACGCTCAGCGGGTCCGCGCCGCGGACCTGCGGGGAGCGGTACTCGGGCAGGAACACCGGGCCGACGGCCAGCAGCAGCACCATCACCGGGATGGCCAGCAGGAACACCGAGCCCCACCAGAAGTGGCTGAGCAGCGCGCCGCCGATGACCGGCCCGGCGGCCGCGCCGCCCATGAAGCAGCTCATCCACACCGCGAAGGCCATGCCGCGCTGCCGCGGGTCCTGGAACATGTTGCTGATCAGCGCGAGCGTGGAGGGCATCAGGGTGGCCCCGGCGACGCCCATCGCGGCGCGCGCCGCGATCAGCATGCCCGGGCTGGTCGACCAGGCGGCCACCGCCGAGGCGATCCCGAAGGCCACCGCGCCGTACAGCAGCAGCTTGCGGCGGCCGACGCGGTCACCCAGCGTGCCCATGGTGACCAGGAAGCCGGCCGTCAGGAAGCCGTACACGTCGGTGATCCACAGCTGCTCGGTGGCGCCGGCCCCGAGGTCGTCGGTCAGGCTGGGCAGCGCCAGGTAGGTCACGCTGAGATCCAGCGCGAGCAGGAGTGTGGGCAGGGCGAGAACCGCCAGGCCCGTCCACTCGCGGCGCCCCGCTCGCGGCGGGGAGGCCGCGGTCGTCGGCGAGGTCATGGGTACGTCCTCCAGAGTCGGGTTGTACGGGACGGGACCGCCCCCGGAGGGCGTCCGTCACCCCGGGGTCGGAGCCGCGGCCTGCGATCCGACATCCGCTTCGCTATCGTCGTCCACGAAGTTCCGGAACAGGCCGCGGAGGACGTGCGTGAAGTACATGCTGCTGATCTACAGCGACCCGGTGGTGTGGGAGGCGCTCACGGAGGCGGAGCGGGCCTCGCTCGGCCCCGAGCACGCGGCGCTGATCGGCGAACTGGAGGCGTCCGGGGAGTGGGTCGGCGGCTCGGTGCTGGCTCCCCCGGAGCGGAGCCGGGCGGTGCGGGTCCGCAACGGCGCGGTGCAGGTCGTGGACGGTCCGTTCGCCGAGGTCAAGGAGCACCTGGCGGGCTACGACATCGTCGACTGCGACGGCATGGAGCGGGCGGCGGAGATCGCCGCCCGCATTCCCGACGCCCGGCTGGCCCGGGTGGAGATCAGGCCCATGGTGGGGCCGGAGGCGTGACCGGAGGGGCCCGGCGGCCCTTCCTCAGGCGGACACCGGGAGCCGTCGCCGCGGCTTCCGGTCCAGCCAGAGCTGCACGAGGACGAGGTTGACCATCCAGCCGAGCCAGCGCGCGACCTCGAACAGGTAGTCGAGCGGGACGGGCGCACCCGTGTGGACCATGACGTCGACCATGGCGCGGCCCCACAGCACGCCGGCGGCGAGCGCGAAGCTCCGCAGCATCCACCGGCGGTGCTCGGCCCAGCGGTGCCGGCGGGCCGCCACCGTCCCGGCCACCGTGGTCGCGATCCACAGCAGCGCCTGGAGCGCGATCCCGATGTCGCCGCGCCACTCGGGCATCAGCGGCATGATCACCAGCGCGGTGACGGCACAGGGCAGGGCGCCGGCGTACACGTAGAGCCGGCCGCTGAGCCGGTGCACCCGCGGGCGGGTCCGCCGCAGCCCGGGCCACAGCTGGAGCACGACGGTGACCAGCGCGATCGACCCGAAGGCGATGTGCGCCACCAGGACCGCGTAGTGCCACGGGACCTGGGGATCCAGGTTGATGCGCGCCTTCGCCGGATCGAAGCGCAGGTAGGGCGGGAGCTCGTCGACGAGGAAGAGCCCGACGAGCAGGGCGAGCAGCGCGGCCCACCGGCGGGCGGAGGCCCGCCCCGCGCCCCGCCCGCCGTCCGCGCCCCCTCCGCCGGACTCGTCCCGCCCGCCGGAGTCGCGGCGCCGGCCGGACTCGGGGAGCGCGGCGGTGGCGGTGCTGTCGGTCTGCTGAGCCATGGGTGTCCTTCCCCGCCCGGGTGACGAATGGCCGCCAGCTTCACAAACCGAGCGGCCGGACGGCACCTCCCGGCTTGCTGTCCCTCCTGCGCAATCCACGAGAAGACAGGGGCCGCTGCGACGGACGACGATGCGTCTGGAGCCGATCGGGGCGACGGGCGAGGAGGGACGGCTGTGCTGGACGGTGTCGGGGACCGGTCGGGTCCGCAGCGTCCGGGGTCCGGTCGGATCGATCTCATGGTTCGTCAACTCACCTGTACGCTGACGGAGTTCGTCGAACGAACCCCCGGGGGCCTCGACGTGCCGCCGCGTGGCCGCCCCGGTCACCGTGCCGGTCCGCGCCCACGTGCGGAGGCTTCGCCGAGAGCCGCCGGGGAGACAACTCCGCCCACTGTTTCCGGAGGTAGTACGTGAGTGATGTGACGGATCCCGGAGGTCTCGCCCCGGCCCGGGCCGACGGGACGGTCGTCCGCCCCGAGGACAGCCGGTACAGCAGCCTGACCATCGGCCACAACCAACGGTTCGTCGGCCGCCCCGACTCGGTGCGCGTGGTGCACGGCACCAAGCAGGTCGTCGCCGTCGTCGAGGAGGCGGTGCGGGCCGGGAAGCGGATCGGGGTGCGCAGCGGCGGCCACTGCTTCGAGGGCTTCACCTTCGCTCCGGAGGTCGAGACGCTGATCGACCTGTCGCTGCTGGACGAGGTCCGCCACGACCCGGAGCGCCGGGCCTTCGCGATAGGTCCGGGCGCCACGCTCGGGCACGTCTACCGCACCCTCTTCAAGGAGTGGGGCGTCACCCTGCCGGCCGGGGCCTGCATGGACGTGGCGATCGGCGGGCACCTGACGGGCGGCGGCTACGGCCACCTCTCCCGCCGGGACGGCCTGGTGGCGGACCACCTGTACGCGGTGGAGGTGGTGGTCGTCGACGAGAAGGGCAGGGCCCGCACCGTCGTCGCCACCCGCGAGGAGGGCGACCCGAACCGGGACCTGTGGTGGGCGCACGCCGGCGGCGGGGGCGGCAGCTTCGGCGTCGTCACCCGGTTCTGGCTGCGCAGCCGGGGCGTGCGCTCCGACCGGCCGGCGGACCTGCTGCCGAAGGCCCCCGGCAACGCGCGCCGGCGGACGGTGATGTACTCCTGGGACGGCATGGACGAGGCGTCGTTCGGCACGCTGATCCGCAACTACGGCACCTGGTACGAGCGGAACAGCGAGCCCGGCACGCCGGCCTGCGACATCTGGGGGGTCCTCCAGCTCTTCCACCGCTCGGGGGGCATGCTCGGCCTGATCTCCGTCATCGACGACGCGCTCCCGGGCGCGTCGGAGCGACTGAACACCCATGTCGACTTCCTCACCGCCGGGGTCGGCGCCACGCCCGTGATCGACACCGACCAGGTCATCCCCTGGATGTCCCCGCAGAACTGGCCCTACGAGCCGTCCGGGAACTACAAGCACAAGGCCGGGGACCTCCGCAAGGGGTACACGGACGAGCAGATAGCGGTCATCTGGAGGTACCTGAGCAGCACCGACTACCACAACCCGGCCGCGAACCTCGGCCTCTCCGGGTTCGGCGGCCAGGTCAACGCGCTGCCCGCCGACGCCACCGCCACGGCCCAGCGCGACGCGATCGTGAAGGCCGTCTACTCCACCGGGAACTGGGAGGGGGGCTCGGGCGCCGAGCACCTCGACTGGGTCCGCTCCTTCTACCGCGACGTCTACGCCGCCACCGGCGGCGTCCCGCTCCCGGACGAGCGGAACTCCGGGAGCTACATCAACTACCCCGACGTCGACCTGCTGGACCCGAAGCTGAACGACTCCGGGGTCTCCTGGACGACGCTGTACTACCGGGACAACTACGCCCGGCTGCAGGCGGTCAAGAAGCGGTACGACCCCGGGAACGTCTTCCGCCACGCGATGTCGGTGGAACTCCCGTCCTAGCGCGTTCCGGCCGGGCGGTTCGCGCCGCCCGGCCGGGGCCGGCCCCCTCGGGGTGACCTCCGCGCCGATTCCCGTGACAGCCGATTCCCCTGAAAGGACGTGGAGTTGAGCACCATCGGTACGGTTCGTGGAGGCATCGGAACCCGGCTTCCGGCCCTCACCCGGCGCCCCGTCGCGGCACCGGGCCGGGACGGTCCGGGCGCCTCGGCCGACGAGATAGCGCACTGGCTGTCCGCCCGGGTGCGGGCCGACCGCTTCCGGGTCGAGCGCATCCCGTTCGACCGGCTCCGCGGGTGGTCCTTCGCCCCGGACACCGGCGACCTGGTGCACGACAGCGGGCGCTTCTTCTCGATCCAGGGCGTCGAGGTGGAGACGGCCGACGGCCCGGTGCCGACCTGGCGCCAGCCCATCATCGACCAGCCCGAGGTCGGCCTCCTGGGGATCATCGCCAAGGACTTCGGCGGGGTGCGCCACTACCTGATGCAGGCGAAGATGGAGCCGGGCAACCCCACCATCGTCCAGCTCTCCCCCACCGTGCAGGCGACCCACAGCAACTACACCGGCGTGCACAAGGGCGCGCCGGTCGCCTACCTGGAGTACTTCCTCGATCCGTCCCGGGGGCGTCCCGTCGCGGACGTGCTGCAGTCCGAGCACGGCGACTGGTTCAACCGGAAGTTCAACCGGAACACGATCGTGCTGGTCGACGAGGAGGTGCCGGTCGCCGAGAACTTCCGCTGGCTGACCCTCGACCGGATCGCCGCACTGCTGCACCGCGACAACCTCGTCAACATGGACGCCCGCACGGTGCTCTCCTGCCTCCCCCTCCCCGTCTCGGGAGCGAGCGGGCTGATCTCCGTGGAGCACATCGAGGGCTGGCTGGCCGCGGAGCGGGCCCGCCGCTCGCTGCGGGTGCGGCGCGTCCCGCTGCGCGACACCGGGGGCTGGGTGCGGACCGCGCACGCGATCCGCCGGGTGCCGGACCGCCACTTCCGCGTGGTCGCGGTGGCCGTCGAGGCGGGCAGCCGCGAGGTGGCCCAGTGGACGCAGCCGCTGGTCGAACCCGTACGGCTGGGGCTGAGCGCCTTCGTGCTGCGGTACTTCTCGGGCGTGCCGCACCTGCTGGCCCGGGCCGGCGTGGAGGTCGGCTTCCAGGAGATCGCGGAACTCGCGCCGACGGTGCAGTGCACCCCGGAGCACCACCGCGGCCGCCCCCGCGGGCCCCGCCACCACTTCCTGGACGTCGTCGAGACCGCCGCGCCCTCCCGCGTCCGCTACTCGGCCCTCCACTCCGAGGAGGGCGGCCGCTTCCTGAACGCGGTGAGCCGCTACGCCATCGTGGAGGCGGACGGAGCGCAGGCGCCGTCCCAACCACCGCCCGGGTACTGCTGGGTGACGCCTGGTCAGCTCTCCGCGCTGGTGACCCGCGGCGGGCGGGTGAACGTCCAGGCCCGCACCCTGCTCTCGGCGCTGACCACGCGCGCCGTCCGGCTCTGATCCCCCGGCTCCGATCCCCCCGCGACGCCGTCCACGGGGTGCGGGACCGCCACCGCGCGACCGGTGGACCCGCCCCCGCCATGCCCCGAATTCCGCTGCCCCGTCCTTCACCAGGGAGAGCACGTCATGACGGACACCACCGCAACGACCGCCGTCCCCGACCGCGCCGAGATCCTCCGCCGGGCGCGCGAGGTGGCGCCGGTCCTGAGGAACAACGCGCCCTGGGGCGACGAGAACCGGCGCCTGTCGAAGGAGACCGTCTCGGTCCTGGCGGACGCCGGCCTGCTCCGCACCCGGATCCCCAGGCGCCTCGGCGGTTTCGAGGTCGACATGCGCACCCAGGCCGAGCTCCTGGTGGAGCTGGCCCGCGCCGACGGCGCGGCGTCCTGGACGGCCGGCGTCTGGTCGATCAGCGCCTGGGTCGCCGCACTGTTCCCGGACGAGGTGCAGGACCGGGTCCTCGCCTCCCCGGACGCCCTGGTCAGCGGGATCATCAGCCCGACGGCCACCGCCGTCCCGGTCGACGGCGGCATCCTCGTCAACGGCTCCTGGAAGTTCAACAGCGGCGTCCAGCACAGCACCTGGGACACCAACGCGGCGGTCCTGCTCACCCCCGACGCGGCCCCCCGGCCCATCATGACGCTGATCCCGGTCTCCGACCTGGAGGTGGTCGACGACTGGCACACCGTGGGGCTGCGCGGGTCCGGCAGCGTCACCACGGTCGCGCGGGACGTCTTCGTCCCCGCGGAGCGCTACATCCCGATGGAGCCGGTCATGATCGGCGGCGGCGGGGCGGGCAGCAACGCCGGCTCGGAGATCTACCGGGCCCCGATCATGCCGACGGCCTGCGCGACGGTGAGCGCGACCGCCCTCGGCCTCGCGATCGCCGCGAAGGACGCCTTCTTCGAGCGCCTCCCCGACCGGCGGATCACCTACACCGACTACACCGACCAGCGCGAGGCGCCGCTGACCCACCTCCAGGTCGCGGAGGCCGCGGTGAAGATCGACGAGGCGGAGTTCCACTGCTACCGCCTCGCGGACCTCGTCGACGCGAAGAACGCCGCCGCCGAGCCCTGGACGCTGGAGGAGCGCGCCCTGGCCCGCCTGGAGACCGGCGCGGTCTGCGCGCGCGTCAAGGAGGCGGTGGACATCCTGGCCACCGCGAGCGGGGCGTCCTCGGTCTACCTGGACGTGCCGATCCAGCGGATCGAGCGGGACGTCCGGACCCTCCACCTGCACGCCGTCATGCACCCGAACACCAACCTGGAACTCTACGGCCGGCTGCTGTGCGGCCAGGCGCCGAACACCCAGTACCTCTGAACCGCCGGTGCGAGCGCGATGCCCGGCCGGAACGAAACGGGAGGCGAACTGTGCTGACGGAGGCCGCGAACGAGGCCGCGCGCCCGGACCTGTCCGCGCCGGTCAGCGAGGCGGGCCGCAGGCTGCTCGGCCTCGTCTCCGAGCAGGTGCCGGCGATCCGCGCCGACGCCGACGTACGGGACCGGACCGGCACCTTCCCGGTCGAGGTCTTCGAACGCTTCGCACGCGCCGGCGTGCTCGGCGGCACCGTCCCGGCGGAGCTCGGCGGGCTCGGCGTGGACCGCCTCCACGACGTCGCCCTGGCGCTCCAGGAGGTGGCCCGGGCCGACGCCTCGACGGCGCTCGCCCTGCACGTCCAGTTCAGCCGGGGCCTGACGCTGGCGTACGAGTGGCGCAACGGCAAGCCGGAGGCCGCGGCGCTCGCCGAGCGGGTGCTGCGCGCCATGGCGACCGGCGAGGCGCGGGTCTGCGGCGCCGTCAAGGACCCCCCGGGCACCGTGACCCGGCTGGAGCCGGACGGCTCCGGCGGCTGGCTGCTCTCCGGCCGCAAGACGCTGGTGAGCATGGCCCCGGTGGCCACCCACTTCTTCGCCTACGCCCTGGTCGAGGCGGACGGCCGCACCTGCCTCGCGGCGCCCCTCGTCGCCCTCGGCACCCCCGGCCTGACCGTCCTGGACACCTGGGACGGCCTCGGGATGCGCGCCTCCGGCACCTGGGACATCGCCTTCGACCGGTGCCCCGTACCGGACGCCGACGTGCTGGTGCGGGGCCCGGTCGGGGAACGCGGCGACACCGCGCTGGCCGGGCAGACCGTCAGCTCGATCACCATGCTCGGCATCTACCTGGGCGTCGCCCGGGCCGCGCGCGACGCCGCCGTGGAGTGGCAGCGGGAGCGCCCCGGCGCGCCCGCCGCCGTCCGCACGCTCGTCGCCGAGGTCGAGGCCCGCCTGTACGCGGCGCGCGCCACCACCGCCGCGGCCCTGGCCGAGGCCGACGCGCTGACCGCCGGCGTGCCCGATCCGGCCGTGCGCGGCCCCCGGATGATGACGGCGTTCCAGTGCGCGAAGCTGACGCTCAACCGGCTCGCGCCCGACATCGTCAACGACTGCCTCACCATCGTCGGCGGCGCCTCGTACGCCGGGAGTTCGAGCCTGGCCCGGCTCTACCGGGACGTCCGGGCCGGGTGGTTCATGCAGCCCTACACCTACCCCGACGCCGTCGACCACCTCAGTGCGCGGGCGCTGCGCATCGACCGGGACGACGACTACATGAGCACCCGCGCCGCCCGCCCCGCCGGGCGGCGCTGACCCACCGAGGAGGGCGCAGATGACAACGCGGGTATGGGACTACCTTCCGGAGTACCGGAACGAACGCGAGGACCTGCTCGACGCCGTCGAGACGGTGTTCGGCTCCGGGCAGCTGGTGCTCGGCGCGAGCGTGCGCGGCTTCGAGGCGGAGTTCGCCGCCTGGCACGGGCTGGACCACTGCGTCGGGGTCGACAACGGCACCAACGCCATCGTCCTCGGGCTGGAGGCGCTCGGCGTCGGGCCGGGCGACGAGGTCGTCACGGTGTCCAACACGGCCGCCCCGACCGTGGTCGCGATCGACGCCGTGGGGGCGGTGCCCGTCTTCGTCGACGTGCGCGAGGACGACTACCTGATGGACACCGACCTGCTCGAGGCGGCCGTCACCGACCGCACCAGGGCGATCGTCCCCGTCCACCTCTACGGCCAGTGCGTCGACATGGACGCGGTGCTCCGGGTGGCGCGCGACCACGGCCTGGCGGTCCTGGAGGACTGCGCCCAGGCGCACGGGGCACGCCACCGCGGCCGGACGGCCGGCACCATGGGCGACGCCGGCGCCTTCTCGTTCTACCCGACCAAGGTGCTGGGCGCGTACGGCGACGGCGGGGCCGTGGTCACCCGCGACCCGGACACCGACCGCGCGCTGCGGCGGCTGCGCTACTACGGGATGGAGGAGACCTACTACGTCGTCGACACCCCCGGCCACAACAGCCGGCTGGACGAGGTGCAGGCCGAGATCCTCCGGCGCAAACTGACCCGCCTGGACGCGTACATCGAGGGCCGCCGGAGCGTGGCGCGCCGCTACCAGGAGGCGCTCTCCGACCTCGCCGCCCCCGACGGCCTGGTGCTGCCCCGGACCACGCCCGGCAACGAGCACGTCCACTACCTCTACGTGGTGCGCCACCCGCGGCGCGACCTCGTCCTGAAGGAACTGCTCCGGCACGACATCGCCCTGAACATCAGCTACCCGTGGCCCGTCCACACCATGAAGGGGTTCCGCCACCTCGGCGTGGGCGAGGGCGCGCTGCCCGTGACCGAGCGGCTCGCCGGCGAGATCTTCTCGCTGCCGATGTACCCCTCGCTGCCCCCGGACCTCCAGGACCGGGTGATCGAGGCCCTGCGCGAGGTCCTGGCCGGGCTCTGACCTCCCGCTCCCCCGCGCCCGCGCCCGCAGCCGCAGCCGCAGCCGTGCCGACGACGATGACGATGGAGGCCCGACGATGACCGACCGGATCGACACCGCGCCGCCCGCCCCGCCCGCCCCACCGCACCCGTGCCGGATCTGCGGCGCGGCGACCGAGGAGTTCCTCGACCTCGGCCGCCAACCGCTCTCCGACGCCTTCCCGGCGCGGACGCCCGTCGCCGACGAGTTCTTCTACCGGCTCCGGGTCGCCCGCTGCACCGCCTGCACCATGGTGCAGCTGGTCGACGAGGTGCCCAGGGAGCGGATGTTCCACGAGGACTACCCGTACTACTCGTCCGGGTCGGCCGTGATGCGCGAGCACTTCGCCCGCACCGCCGGCGGGTTCCTGGCCTCGGAACTGGCCCGCGACGGCGCGTTCGCCGTCGAGATCGGCTGCAACGACGGGGTGATGCTCCGGACCGTCGGCGAGGCCGGCGTCCGCCACCTGGGCTTCGAACCCTCCCGCAAGGTCGCCGAGGTCGCGCGCGCAGCCGGCGTGCGGGTACGCGGCGACTTCTTCGAGGAGGCGACCGCGGCCGACGTCCGGCGCGCGGAGGGGCCCGCCGACGTGATCTACGCGGCCAACACCATCTGTCACATCCCCTACCTGGAGTCCGTCTTCCGCGGCGTCGACGCACTGCTCGCCCCCGACGGCGTGTTCGTCTTCGAGGACCCGTACTTCGGCGACGTCGTCGAGAAGACCTCCTTCGACCAGATCTACGACGAGCACTTCTACCTCTTCACCGCGCGCTCCGTCCACGCGCTGGCCGAACGCTTCGGCTTCGAGCTCGTCGACGTCCGCCGACTGCCGGTGCACGGCGGGGAGATCAGGTACACCCTCGCCCGGCCCGGCACCCGGCGCCCCTCGCCGGCCGTGGGCGAGCTGCTCGCCCACGAGGAGGAGCGGCGGCTCGCGGCCCCGGACACCCTGCGCGGCTTCGCCGACGCCGTGGCGGCGGTCCGGGACGACCTGCTCGCGCTGCTCACCCGGCTCCGCGACGAGGGCCGCACGGTGGTGGCCTACGGCGCGACGGCCAAGAGCGCGACGGTCGCCAACTACTGCGGCATCGGCCCCGACCTGGTCTCCTTCGTCTGCGACACCACCCCGGCCAAGCAGGGCCGCCTGACCCCCGGAACGCACATCCCGGTGCGCCCCGCCGAGGCGTTCGCCGACCCGTACCCGGACTGTGCGCTGCTCTTCGCCTGGAACCACGCGGACGAGATCATGGCCAAGGAGACCGGTTTCCGCGAGGCCGGCGGCCGCTGGATCCGCTACGTCCCCGAGGTGCGCGTCGACTGACCGCGGCCCACCCGGCCGGGGAACGGCCTTCCCCGGCCGGCCCGCGAGGAGAGGAGTGCCATGGACGTACGGGAGTTGGCGGTCGAGGGCGCGCTGGAGTTCACCCCGCGCGTCTTCCCCGACGACCGGGGGGAGTTCCTGTCCGGCTACCAGGAGGCGGACTTCCGCGCGGCCACCGGGAGAACGCTGTTCGCCGTCCGACAGGCCAGCCACAGCCGGTCGCGGAGCGGGGTGCTCCGCGGGGTGCACTACACGGCCACCCCGCCCGGCTGCGAGAAGTACGTGACGTGCCCGCGCGGGCGGGCCCTGGACGTCGTCGTCGACCTGCGGGTCGGGTCCCCGACCTTCGGGCGGTGGGACTCCGTCGAGCTCGGCCCGGACCGGTACCGCGCCGTGTACCTGCCCGTGGGCGTGGGGCACCTGTTCCTCGCGCTGGAGGACGACACCGTCGTGTCCTACCTGCTGTCACAGGAGTACGTCCCGCGCAACGAGCTGGCGCTGTCGCCGTTCGACCCCGCGCTGGCCCTGCCCGTCCCCGAGGCGTCCCGGACGCTCCTCTCGGCGCGCGACCGGGACGCGCCGTCGCTCGCCGAGGCCCGCTCCGCCGGGCTGCTGCCCGACTACCGGGAGTGCCGGCGGGCCGGGTCCGCGGGGCGGTGATCGGCTAGCCTGGACCGCAACGCTGGGGAGGTCCGGGTGGCGGTCGTCGTCGAGGAACTGCTGCGCCGGTCGGCGCCGCGCGCGCTCGGCCTGCTCACCCGCCGCCACCCCACGCAGTTCGACCACTGCGAGGACGCCATGCAGGAGGCGCAGCTCGCCGCGGTCGTGCAGTGGCCGAGGGACGGGGTGCCGGACGACCCGGTCGCCTGGCTCCTCACCGTCGCCACCCGCCGCCTCCAGGACGTGATCCGCAGCGAGAGCGCCCGGCACCGGCGCGAGGCCGTGGTGGTGGCCCGGTCGGCCGCCGGCGAGCCGGCCGTCCCCCCGGCCGACGAGGCCGGCCCGGGCGACACCGACGACACCCTGCGCCTGCTGTTCCTCTGCTGCCACCCCGAGCTCTCGCCGCAGGCCCAGGCCGCGCTGACGCTCCGTGCGGTCGGCGGGCTGACCACCGCGGAGATCGCCCGTGCCTTCCTGGTGCCGGAGGCCACCATGAGCCAGCGGATCCGGCGGGCGAAGCAGCGGGTGAAGGAGGTCGGGGGCGGGTTCCGGATGCCCGTCGGCGAGGAGGGCGCCGCGCGGGTGCAGGTGGTCCTCCAGGTGCTGTACCTGATCTTCAACGAGGGGCACACCGCGTCCAGCGGGTCGACCGTGGTGCGCCCGGACCTGACGGCGTGGGCGCTGCGCCTGGTCCGTGACCTGCACCGCGCCCTGCCGCAGGAGGGCGAGGTGGCGGGGCTGCTCGCGCTGATGCTGCTGACCGAGGCCCGGCGGGACGCCCGCTCCGCACCGGACGGCGCGCTCGTCCCGCTCGCCGACCAGGACCGGACCCGGTGGGACCGGGACGCGATCGCGGAGGGGGTCGCCCTGGTGGCCCGGACCCTCGAACGCTTCGGGCCGGGCCCGTACCGGTTGCAGGCCGCGATCGCCGCCCTGCACGCGGAGGCGCCCGGCGTCGCGGAGACGGACTGGCCGCAGATCCTGATGCTGTACCGCATCCTGGAGCGCATCGCGCCGAGCCCGGTGGTCACGCTCAGCCGTTCGGTGGCGACGGCCATGGTCCACGGCCCGCTCGCCGGGCTGGAGGTGCTCGCCGAGGTCGCGGACGACCCCGCGCTGGCGCAGAACCACCGGGTCGACACCGTCCGGGCCCATCTGCTGGAACTCGCGGACCGCCCCGCCGAGGCCGGGGCCGCCTACGAGGCCGCGGCGCGGCGCACCGAGAGCGACCCCGAGCGGCGCTACCTGCTGGCGCAGGCGGAGCGGGTCCGTCAGCCGGGCGGGTCCCGGGGCGGCCCGGCCCGGCGGTGAGCCGGCGGTCCCGGGGCGGGCCGGTGCGGGGACGGGGCGGCCCGGCGGGCCGGTGCGGGGGTCAGGCCGGGTAGCGGTGCTTGGCGGTGAGCCCCTCCAGGACCGGGACAAGGTCGTGCGGGCTCGGCAGAGCGGCGGACTGCTCGGACACCCGCGCGGCGCCCTCCCGGAAGGCCGGGTCCTCCAGGACCCGCCGCAGCTCGGAACGGAGCAGCTCGCCGGTCAGCCCGTCGGCGTCGGCGACGTAGCGGCCGGCGCCCTGCTCCTCCAGCCCGGAGGCCATCGCCACCGGCCCCCACCACTTCTCGCTCCAGTACACGTTGGGCACGATCAGCTGCGGGACGGCGTGTTCGACGGCGGCCGCGAAGGCCCCCGCCCCGCCGCTGTGGATGACGGCCGCGCAGGTGGGCAGGAGGTCGTTGAGCGGGACGAAGTCGACCACCCGCACGTTGTCGGGAACGCGGAGCCCCGGCGGGAGTTGACCGGGGGCGAGGGTCGCGACCACCTCGACGTCGACGTCCGCGATGGCGTCGAAGACCTCGCGCGGCGAAGCGGACACCCCGTGGCCGCGGCCCTCCCGGTGCGCCAGTCCGAGGGTGAAGCAGACCCGCCGCCGCTCCGGGCGCCGGTACACCCAGGACGGCGTGGCGCTCGGGCCGTTGAACGGGACGTGCCGCATCGGGACGTACGGGATCCCGGCCGGACGCCAGACCCAGGTGGGCATCGGGAAGACCGTCCACTGCCCGAGGACCGCCTCCTCGTCGAACTCCACGCCGAACCGGCCGAACACCGGCTCCAGCCACTCCCGCAGCGGATCGACGCCGTCCCAGTCGGGGCCCTGCGCCCGCCACTGCGCGCGGCAGGCCGTGCGCAGCTGGCCGAGCCCGTCCGCGCCGAACAGCATGCGGGCGTGCGCCGCCCCGACCCGGCGGGCGGCGGGCGCGCCCGAGAGGACGAAGGTGTCGGAGACGACGAGGTCGGGGCGCCACAGCTCGGCGAACGCGACCAGGTCGTCGAAGGACGAGTCGGGGTTGAACAGCGTCCGCCAGCCGGCCGCGTTGGAGGCCAGCTCGGCGGTCGGGTCGCCGAGGGGGTAGTCGCTCTGGTGCGACTTCCGGCCCCCGGCCGGCGCCGCCGGGGCGCGCTCCGGCTCCGACCGCGCCATCAGGTCCCCGAGGTCGACCTCCTCGCCGATCGGCACGGGCGTGAGCCCGGTGCGGACGACGTCCTCGGTCAGGCGGGGCGAGCAGGCGACCCGGACCTCATGGCCGGCCGTGCGCAGCGCCCAGGCGAGCGGCGTCTGCACGTAGAGGTGCGAGCGGAACGGTGCGGTGACGAACAGTACGCGCAACGGGCCCTCCGAGCTCGGACGAATCCCGGTGATTCTGGCACCGCGGCGGACGGCCGCACTTCTCGCGGAGTGCTGTGTTCGGGGCGGCGGGGGCGGCGGGCGGCCGGGCCGGGCGGGAACAGCACGATCGAGGAAGCCCCCGCCGGCCGGTCCTCCTAGCATCGGCAGCCATGGATGACAGGTACGCCCCCAGCGCACTGTGGGAATACAACAACTCCGTCAAGGTGACCGAGCAGGGCGTGGCCGAGCTCGGATCCTTCAAGTCCGAGCCGGTGAACTTCAAGCTCGCCCTCTGGGATCCGCAGGTCAACGGCGTCCGCTACCTCAAGGCGCTCATCTTCGAACTCGCCACGCGGCTCACGCCGGAGAACCGGTCCCGCCTGCGCCGGATCCGCGGCCGCGAACTCGGCTCGCCCATCACCGTGACCCACGACGGCGACCGGGTCTGCATGGACTACCTGCTCGCCGTCCACGAACTGGACTTCATCTCCCGCCACCTCCCGCTGGACGGCGCCCGCGTCCTGGAGATCGGCGCCGGCTACGGCCGGACCTGCCACGCGATCTTCGCCAACCACCGCGTCGAGGAGTACTGCATCGTCGACCTGGCCCGCGTGCTCTCGCTGTCGCGGGCGTACCTCGGCAGGGTGCTCGCCCCCGAGGACTTCGCGCGCGTCAGGTTCGTCCCGGTCGACGACACGGACGACCTGGACCGGGCCCTCGGCGGGAGCCGCTTCGAACTCTGCCTCAACATCGACTCGTTCGCGGAGATGCCGCCCGGGACGGTGCTCAACTACCTCGACCTGGTCGACCGCCGGTGCGCGGCGCTCTACGTGAACAACCCGGTCGGCAAGTACCTGGAGAAGGAGCTGGACAACCACGCCCAGGGCGAGGAGGTCGTCCGGATGGCCCTGGCGACCGGGCTGCTGCGGGACGTCCTCGACATCCACGACAGCCGCGCCGTCGAGGCGCTGGCGCCGAAGTTCCTCTCGTCCTACCGCCCCGGGCCGCACTGGGAGACCGTCGCCGACGGCGGGGCCGTCCCGTGGAGCTACTACTGGCAGGCGCTGTACCGGCGGTCCGACGCGGGAGTCGGCACGGCCCGGCCGCCGGCCGACACGGCGTGAGCGGCCCCGCCGCGGCGGCGCGCCGCCCCCACGTCACCGTGCTGGGCGCCTCGGGCTTCGTCGGCTCCGTCGTCCTCGGGGCGCTCGCCCAACGGCCGCTCCGGCTACGTGCGGTGGCCCGGGGGGCGGTCGCCGTGCCGCCCGCCGGGCGGGCCGAGGTCGAGGTGGTCGCCGCCGACGTGACGGACCCCGAGGCCCTCCGGGCCGCCGTCGCCGGGTCCGACGCGGTCGTCCACCTGGTCTCGCACCGCGCGGGGTGGCGCGGCGCCGGCCAGCCCGAGGAGGCGCTGGGACGGACCAACGCCGGCGTGATGAGCTCGCTCCTGCCGGCCCTCCGGCAGGAGCGCGCACGGCGCGGCGGCGCCCCCGTGGTCGTCCTGTTCGCCGGTTCGACCTCGCAGGCCGGGCCGGACGCGCCGATCCCGGTCGACGAGTCCGCGCCGGACGCCCCGGCCAGCCCGTACGACCGCCAGAAGGCGGCGGCGGAACGGGAGTTGCTGGCCGCCACGGCCGAGGGCGCGGTGCGCGGCGCCTGTCTGCGGCTGCCGACGGTCTACGGCCGCGGCGCACCGGCGGGGCGGGGCGACCGGGGGGTGCTGGCGACGATGGTGCGCCGCGCCCTGGCCGGGGAGCCGCTGACGATGTGGCACGACGGCTCCGTGCGGCGCGACCTGCTCCACGTCGACGACACCGGGCGGGCCTTCCTGGCCGCCCTGGACCGGCCCGACGCGGTCGCCGGCCGGTACTGGGTGCTCGGCACCGGGCACGGGGAGCCGCTCGGGCGGGTCTTCCGGGCGATCGCCGACGGCGTCGCGGTGCGGACCGGCCGTCCCGCCGTGCCGGTGGTCTCCGTCCCCCCGCCGGAGCACGCGCTGCCGACCGACCTGCGGAGCACCGTCGCGGACTCCTCGCGGTTCCGCGCCGCGACCGGATGGCGCCCGCTGATCCCGCTGGACGCCGGACTCGCCGACCTGATCGCCAACCTCGCGGACCTCGCGGACCTGTGACCACCCGGGCCGGCATCCGCACGCCCCGCCGCCCCGGCGCCGCCCACCGCGCCGCTCGCGGGCGGGTCTTTTGCCCGGAACCCCTTGACAGGTATAGACCACTCCGCTTGAGTCTGGGGCAGCCCCGCACCGGCCCGCACCCCGGTCGGCCCGTCCCCCACGACGTGCCCCCACCCCGCGGGGCCCGGCTCCCCTGCCCCGACGTCCCTACCTCCACGACCGTGCGGCCCCACACCGCACAAGGGGTGATCAAGTGTCCACGAAACGCCTGCTCGCACTGCTCTCCGCCGTCGCCACGACGCTGACGGTGCTCCTGCTGCTACCCGCGACCAACGCCAGCGCCGCCGTCTGCGCCACGCCCTGGAGCTCCTCGGCCGTCTACACCGGCGGCGCCGCCGTCTCCTACAACGGCCACAACTGGCTCGCCAAGTGGTGGACCCAGAACGAGCCGCCCAGCACCGGCGGCTCCGGCGTCTGGTCCGACCAGGGCGGCTGCGGCACCGGCCCGAGCCCGACCGCCACGCCGACGTCCACCGGCACCCCGAACCCGGGCGGATTCCCGGTCAGCCAGGCCCAGTTCAACCAGATGTTCCCGAACCGGAACGCCTTCTACACCTACCAGGGCCTGATCGACGCCCTCGCCGCCTACCCCGCCTTCGCGGCCACCGGCAGCGACACCGTCCGCAGGCAGGAGGCCGCGGCCTTCCTGGCCAACGTCAACCACGAGACCGGCGCCCTGGTCTACGTGGTCGAGCAGAACACCGCCAACTACCCCCACTACTGCGACACTTCGCAGCCGTACGGCTGCCCGGCCGGGCAGTCCGCGTACTACGGGCGCGGCCCGATCCAGCTGAGCTGGAACTTCAACTACAAGGCGGCCGGCGACGCCCTCGGCATCGACCTGCTGCACAACCCCAACCTGGTGCAGACCGACCCGGCCGTCGCCTGGAAGACCGCGCTCTGGTACTGGAACACCCAGAACGGGCCGGGCACCATGACCCCGCACAACGCGATCGTCAACGGCTACGGCTTCGGCGAGACGATCCGCAGCATCAACGGCTCGCTGGAGTGCAACGGCGGCAACCCCGCGCAGGTGCAGAGCCGGATCGACGCCTACCAGCGCTTCACCCAGCTGCTCGGCACCGTGCCGGGCGACCACCTGGGCTGCTGAACCCGCACGGGCCCTCCGCGGTACGTCACCGCGGAGGGCCTCGGCGCCGCCGCCGTCGCGTGCCCCGGTCCCGGCCCCGGCCCCGGCGGAACCCGCCTGGGGCCTCAGCCGGCGGCGCCGCCGTCCTCCTCCCGGACCGGGTCGGGCATGGTCCAGCGGTCGGCGCGACGGGGGTGGAGGTAGGCGTAGTAGTAGGCGTAGCCGACGGCCGTCATCCCGACCGCGATGGCGATCGGGCGCCAGTCGGCCCGTACCGACTCGTAGCCGACGTAGAGCATGATCGCGACGACGCCCAGCGGGACGTACGGCCAGCCGCGCATCCGGTAGGGGGCCGTGGCGGTGGTCCCCCTGATCCGGCCGAACAGCGCCGACAGCGCGACCAGGACGTAGACCACGACCAGGGTCGAGCCGGTGGCCAGGATCAGCGTGTCGAGCGAGACGAGCCAGCCGACCAGCAGCGTGGCCACGCCCATGGTCAGGGTCGCCGCGAGGGGCGTGCGCAGCCGGGGGTGGACGGAGGCGAGCGGGGCGCCGACCCGGTCGGGCCAGGCCCGGTCGCGGGCCGAGGAGAAGAGCAGCCGTCCGCTCTGCAGCATGATCGCGATGACCGCGTTGACGACGGCGACGGCGATGCCCAGGCTGACCACCGTGTTGACGGTGGAGCCGCCCCGCTCCAGCAGGAAGTAGCTCATCGGTGAGGCCGCCGACATCAGTCCGCTCATGCTCGGCGTGCCCAGCAGCACCCCGACCAGCGGCAGGCACTCGGCGGCGACGGTGATCCCCAGCGACCAGAGCACCACCCGGCCGATCGAGGACGCCCGCCTGGTCTCCTCCGCGAAGTACACGGCGGTGCCGTAGCCGTTGTAGGCGAAGATCGCGGTGGTCGTGAACGAGGCGACCAGCCCCCAGGACGCCCCGACCAGCACGTCGCCGCCGGCGCCGCCGAGCGCCTGCGGGGTCCACAGCACCGAGACCGGCTGGTCGACGTGGACGAAGCCGAGCACGGCCAGCACCGCGACCGCCGCCAGCTCCAGGAGCAGGAAGACCCCGGTGACCCAGGCGTTGGTGCGGATGTCGAGCACCGCGACCAGCGAGGCCAGCGCGATCACCGCCAGCCCGGTCCCCTTCCCGTCCAGCGCGCTCCAGAGCACGCCCAGGTAGCTGCCGGTGCCGAGGGCGATGACGGCGGTGACCAGCACCCCGCCGAGCAGGCTGAGCGCGAACAGCGCGAACCCGGTGGACCGGCCGAGGGTGCGCGCCGCGAAGGCGTACTCGCCCCCAGTGACCGGGAAGGCGCTGGACAGCTCCGCGTAGCAGAGCGCCATCAGCACGCCGACCGCCGCCGCGAGGGCGAAGGCCACGGCCGCCGCGCCGCCGAGGCCCCGGATCACCGCCGGCATCACGATGAACACGCTGGAGGCCGGGGTCACCGAGGAGAGGGTGATCAGCATGTTCTCGCGCAGGCTGAGCGAGCGGGAGAGGTCCTGGGCGTAGCCGGCCGACGGCGCGGAGCCCGAGGCGGCGGGGCCGGTGGCGGCGGTAGCGGGGTCGGTGGCGGCGGGGTCGGTGGCGCGGGGATCGGCCATCGTGCTCCTTCCGAGTCCATGAAACTTCGTCGGAGTTCTTTGGCACAGAAGTCAAAGTTCTGCGATAGTTCCACGTCAAGAGGTACGACGTGATCCGACATCAGTGACAAGGAATGCGATGGCCCGAGCAAAGAACCAGGCCGCCCGCCGCGAACAGCTGGTCCTCGCGGCCACCGAGGCCGTCGGACGGCACGGCCTGGCGCAGCTGCGCGTCGCCGACATCGCGGACGCCGCCGGCGTCGCCCGGGGGTCGGTCAGCTACTACTTCAGCGACATCGGCGAGCTGCTCCAGCAGGTCTACCAGCGCGCCGCCGACCGCTTCTTCACCAGCCGCAGCGCCGTCGCGGCCGGGCTGCCGGACGCCCGCGACAAGCTCGTGGCCTGCGCCCGGCTCGGCCTCCCGGACGGCCCTGACGACGAACTCGCCCTGGTGCTGTACGAGTTCAGCTCGGCCACGCACGACAACCCGGTCTACTCCGCACTCGCGCAGAGCCTGTTCGACCGTCAGGTCGCCCTCTACGCGAGCATCCTGGAGATCGGCCGGGCCCAGGGCCACTTCGAGCCCACCGGGCCGGCCCTCGACCTCGCCGCCAACCTGGTCGTCCTGGAGGACGGCTACGGCCTGCACATCGTCTCCCGCAACGCCTCGCTCACCCCCGAGCGCTCGCTGGAGCTGCTGCTCGGCTACGCCCGGACGGCGACCGGCTGCCCGGACCTGCGCCCCGACCGGGCGGTGGACGGCCAGGCCGCGCGCCCCCGCGACTGACCTCCCGCGCCCCAGCCCCTGCCCCTGCCCCGCGAGGAAGGATCCACATGACCACGCTCTCCACCCCGTCCGGACGCCCCCGGGCCCGCGCCCTCGGCCTGCTCCTGGACGGCACCCCCGGCCCCGCCAACGCCCTGACCGACGTCCCCGGCGTACGGATCGGCTACACCACGCTCGTCGAGGGCGAGCACGTCCGCACCGGCGTCACCGCGGTGCTCCCGCGCGGACGCGAGGGCGTGGGCACGCCGTGCGCGGCCGGCTGGTACGCGCTGAACGGCAACGGCGAGATGACCGGGACGACCTGGATCGAGGAGACCGGCGCGCTCAACGGCCCGGTCATGGTGACCAACACCCACGCCGTCGGCACCGTGCACCGGGGCGTCGTCGACTGGACCGCCGCCCACCGGCCCGACCTGGCCCGGCAGTGGCTGCTGCCGGTGGTCGCCGAGACCTGGGACGGCTACCTCAACGACATCAACGGACCGCACGTCCGCGCCGAGCACGCGATCGCCGCGATCGAGTCGGCGGCGGCCGGGCCGGTCGAGGAGGGCTGCGTCGGCGGCGGCACCGGGATGAACTGCTACGGCTTCAAGGGCGGTTCCGGCACCGCCAGCCGGGTCGTCCGCTACGGCTCCGCCGACTACACCGTGGGCGCCTTCGTCCAGGCCAACTTCGGCGACCGGCGCGAACTCGTGGTCTGCGGCGTCCCGGTCGGGCGGGAGCTGTCGGCGGACAACCCGATGGAGGACGACGACTGGTTCGCCCCCGGCGGGGCCGGCTCGGTGATCGTCGTGATCGGCACGGACGCGCCGCTGCTGCCCGGCCAGTGCAAGGCGCTGGCCCGCCGGGTGCCGCTGGGCCTGGCCCGGACCGGCACCAGCGGGGGCCACTTCTCCGGCGACGTCTTCCTCGCCTTCTCCACCGCCAACCCGGGCGCGCTGGGCAGCTCCTTCCCCCGGGGCGAGCCCGGCGACACCGACTACGACACCCTGCGGTTCATCCCCTGGGGCCGGATCGACCCCTTCTACGAGGCCGTCGTCCAGGCCGTGGAGGAGGCGGTGCTGAACGCCCTGGTCACCGCCGAGGAGACGACCGGCCGCGACGGCCACCGCTCCCCCGCACTCCCCCACCAGCGGCTCCGCGAACTCCTCGCGGCGCGCGGCGCGTTGGCGGCGGCCGAGGACGGGACACCACCCGGCCCGGGCGCGGGGCCGCTGTCCGCGTAGCCGTGGCCGTGACCGCGGAAGTCGTCGCGGCGGCCCCGCACCGGCGTCCCGCACCCGGCCGTGCCGGTCCGCCGCCGGAGGGCCCCGGCACCGTAAGGTCCTCTCCGGAAGACGAGGCCGACCGGTCACCCGGACCGGGGCGCCGGAAGGCGTCGGGCCGCGGGAAGATCGGGACGAAGGGCTGGCACGTCACATGCAACAGCGCAGTCTGCGGGACCTCCAGGTGTCGGCCATCGGCCTCGGCTGCATGGGGATGTCCGCCTTCTACGGCACCGCCGACCAGGACGAGGCCGTCGCGACCATCCGGCACGCCCTGGACCTCGGCATCACCTTCCTCGACACGGCGCAGGTCTACGGGCCGCTCACCAACGAGTCCCTGGTCGGCGAGGCCGTCCGGGGACACCGCGACGAGTACGTGATCGCCACGAAGTTCAACTACCGCATGGACGGCGCCGTTCCGGGCGACATGTCGACCGTGGGCCGCCAGGACGGCTCGGCCGAGCACGTCCGCGGTTCCGTCCACGGTTCGCTCGCGCGGCTCGGCACCGACCGCATCGACCTGTACTACCAGCACCGGGTCGACCCGGAGGTGCCCATCGAGGAGACCGTCGGCGCGCTCGGCGAACTGGTCGCCGAGGGGAAGGTGCGGTACATCGGACTGAGCGAGGCGAGCGCCGAGACCATCCGCCGCGCCAACGCCGTCCACCCGGTCACCGCCGTCCAGAGCGAGTACTCGCTCTGGACCCGGGACGTGGAGGCCGAGGTCCTCCCCACCTGCCGGGAGCTCGGGATCGGCTTCGTGCCGTACTCCCCGCTCGGCCGCGGCTTCCTCGCGGGCCGCTTCAGCTCCCCGGAGGAGCTCGACAAGGACGACTTCCGCCGCACCAACCCGCGCTTCACCGAGGCCAACCTGGCGGCCAACCTCCGGCTCGCCGGGAAGGTGAAGGAGATCGCCGCGGAGAAGCAGGTCACCCCGGCCCAGCTGGCGATCGCCTGGGTCCTGGCCCGCGGCGAGCACCTGGTGCCGATCCCGGGCACCAAGCGCCGCAGCTACCTGGAGCAGAACGCGGGCGCGGTCGACGTCGAGCTGACCGCCGAGGACCTGGCCCGCATCGAGGCCGAGCTGCCCGAGGTCGCGGGCGAGCGCTACGACGAGGACGGGATGCGGGCGGTCAACCGCTGAACGACCGCCGCTCCCGTCGCCGGACCCGGAGCCCGGCGACGACCAGGGGCGCGACCGCCGCTGCCCCCGGACCTCCGGGCCCGGGGGCGGCGGCGGGCGTGCGTGCGTCAGAAGTACCCCTCCCGCTTGCGGTCCTCCATCGCCGCCTCGGAGAGCCGGTCGTCCGCACGGGTGGCGCCGCGCTCCGTCGAACGGCAGGCCGCGAGTTCCGCGATGACCTGGGCCGGGGTCGTCGCGTCCGATTCGACGGCTCCGGTGCAGGACATGTCGCCGACCGTGCGGTAGCGGACCAACCGGGTCTCCAGCCGCTCGCCCTCCCCCGGGCCGCCCCAGGCACCGGGCGTGAGCCACATGCCCGCGCGGGCGAACACCTCCCGCCGGTGGGCGTAGTAGAGCGCGGGGAGGCCGATGCCCTCGCGCTCGATGTACTGCCAGACATCGAGCTCGGTCCAGTCGGACAGCGGGAAGACCCGGAGGTGTTCGCCGGGGCCGCACCGGGCGTTGTAGAGCCGCCAGAGCTCGGGGCGCTGGCGCCCCGGGTCCCAGCCGCCGGACCCGTCGCGGATCGAGAACACCCGCTCCTTGGCCCGGGCCCGGTCCTCGTCCCGGCGGGCCCCGCCGAACACCGCGTCGAACCCGTGCCGCTCGATCGCGGCCGTCAACGGGACGCTCTGCAGCACGTTGCGGCTGCCGTCGGGCCGCTCCCGCAGCCGCCCGTCGTCGATGAACTCCTGGACGGAGACGACGTGCAGGCGCAGCCCGTGCGCGGCGACCAGGCTGTCCCGGTGGGCGAGGACCTCCGGGAAGTTGTGCCCGGTGTCGACGTGGAGCAGCGGGAAGGGCAGCGGCGCGGGGCCGAACGCCTTGCGCGCCAGGTGCAGCAGGACGATGGAGTCCTTGCCGCCGGAGAAGAGCAGCACGGGCCGCCCGCACTCGCCCACCGCCTCCCGGATGATCTGCACGGCGTCCGACTCCAGCAGGTCGAGCCGGGAGAGGCCGGGCGGGCCCGTGCCCGGTCCGTCGGCCGGAGCGCCGCCGGCCGTCACGGCGCGCACAGTCCCCGGTCGGTCAGGAGCACGCGCAGCGCCCTGACCGACTCGGCCTCGCTCTGCCGGTCCGTGTCCAGCCTCAGGTCCGGCCGCTCCGGTTCCTCGTACGGGTCGTCCACCCCGGTCAGGCCGGTGAGCAGCCCCTCGCGCTGCCGCGCGTAGAGGCCCTTGACGTCGCGCCGGGCGCAGACCTCGACCGGCGCCGCGACATGGACCTCCAGGTACGCCGTCCCCGACTTCTCGTGCCGCCTGCGCACCGCCTCGCGGGCCTGCTCGTACGGGGCGATGACCGGCACCAGCGTGAGGACGCCGTTGCGGGCGAGCAACTCGGCCACCAGGCCCACCCGTTGGACGTTGGTGTCCCGGTCGGCGCGGGAGAAGCCGAGGTCGGCCGAGAGCAGTCCGCGCATCTCGTCCCCGTCCAGCACCTCGGTCCGGCGGGCCTCGGCCCGCAGTTGCGCGGCGAGGGCCCACGCGATCGTCGACTTGCCGGCGCTGGGCAGGCCGGTCAGCCAGACCGTGGCCCCGGGGAGGCCCTCGCGGGAGGCGACGGGGCGGGACGGATCGTTCACACCCGCTAGAACGAGGCCGGCGCCGTGACGACACGATGCCGGGCGGCTCCGTACCCCCGCGGGGCTCCGCGTCGTTGGGCTCCCATGTGAGCGCATCCTCCTTCCAGCCGGTCCCCTCCGAGCGCTTCCAGCCGGTCCCGTCCGAGCGCGACGGCGGCCGCTTGCGCCCGCCGAAGGTCTTCGGCCTCGGTCTGACGCGCACGGGCACGCGCTCCCTGACCGCGGCCCTGGGCGTCCTGGGGTTCGACGTCGTCCACTACCCGGTCGACGGGGCCACCTACCGGACGCTGCTGGCCGGCAGCGCGCGGTTCCCGCTGCTCGAATCGCACGACGGCCTCACCGACATCACCGTCGTGCCGTACTACCAGGACCTCGACCTCGCCTGGCCGGGCAGCAGGTTCGTGCTGACCGTCCGCGAGGAGGAGAGCTGGCTGCGGTCCTGCCGGACGCACTGGGAACGACCGCTGCCGGACCGGGGCGACGGCCGGGACGTCCGTCTCGAAGGCGACCTCCAGCGCTTCCTGCGGGCCGCGGTGTACGGCTGTCACGCGTTCCACGCGGAGCGGTTCCGCGGGGTGTACCGGCGGCATGTCGCCGAGGTGGCCCGGCACTTCGCGGACCGGGCCGACGACCTGCTCGTCCTCGACGTCGTCGGGGGCGAGGGGTACGAACGGCTCGCCCCGTTCCTCGGCGTGCCGGTCCCGGACGAGCCGTTTCCGCACCTCAACTAGCCAGGGATCCGGCCGCTCCAGTGAGAGTTCTCCCTCGGGCCCCGCTCACCAGGTCACGGGCAGTGACCGCATCCCGTAGATGAACGACTCGGTACGGAACTCGCGCTCGCCGGCCGGCCGCAGCCCGGGCAGCCGGCGGAACAGCGTCTCCAGGGCGATCTGGAGTTCGGCGCGGGCCAGCGGCTGGCCCAGGCACTGGTGCACGCCGAAGCCGAACGCCAGGTGCCGCCGGGCGTCCCGGTACACGTCCAGCTCGTCCGTCGCCCGGTGGCCGGCGCCGCCGAACGCCGCCTCGTCCCGGTTGGCGGTGGAGAGCATCGCCATCACGCCCTCCCCGGCCCGGACGGTGACGCCGCCCAGCTCCACGTCCTCCAGCGCCACCCGGGGCAGGCCGGTGTGCACGATGGTCAGCAGCCGCAACAGCTCCTCCACCGCGCCCGGCAGGGTGGCCGGGTCGGCCAGGCCGGGGATCTGCTCGGGGTGGTCCAGCAGCAGCGCGGTCGACAGCGCGATCATGTTCGCGGTCGTCTCGTGCCCGGCGACCAGCAGCAGCACGCCCATGGCGGCCACGTCGACCGGGGTCAGGTCGTCCCGCGCCGCGAGCCGGCTGAGGACGTCGTCCTCCGGCTGTGCGCGCTTGCGGGCCGTCAGGTCGCGCAGGTAGTCATGGACCTCCTCCTGGGCCTCCCGGAGCTGCTCCACGGTGCTCTCCCGGTTGAGCATCGTGCGGCTCAGGCGCTGGAAGCGGTCGTGGTCCTCGTACGGCACGCCGAGCAGCAGGCAGATCACCAGCGAGGGCACCGGCAGCGCGAAGTCGGTGACCAGGTCGGCCGTGGTCCGGCCCGCGGTCATCCGGTCCAGTGCCCCGTCCACGATCCGCTGGATCTCCGGGCGCAGCGCCTCCACCCGCTTGACCAGGAACTCCCCGGTGAGCATGCGGCGCTGGCGGGCGTGCTCGGGGTCGTCGAGCCGCAGGAAGTCCGGATTGTCGGTGATCAGCTCGCGAGCGCCGGCGATCAGCAGCGGGAAGGTCGGGTGGCGTATGTCGGCACTGAACCGGCGGTCGGACAGCACGGTGCGGACCTCGGCGATGCCGGTGACCAGCCAGCAGAGGTCGCCGTCGGGCAGCACGGCCCTGGTCACCGGCCCGGTGGCGGCGGCCTCGGGGTACGCGGGCGGCGGGCCGAACGGGCAGCCGCCGGAGTGCCGGGCCGGCAGTGGGAGGACGGGGGTGGTGGGTGCGGTGGTCACGGCGGGGGTCTCCTCACGTCGCGGGTGTTCTCGTGGGGTTCGGGGCCCGGGAAGGTTCCCGGCGGCCTGCGGGGCCGGCGGCGGGGGTCCGTCAGGCCCCGGTCCGCGCGGGCTCGTCCCCGGTGACGGTGATCGCCCGGCCCGGGCAGAGCTCGGAGGCGAGTCTGACGTCGTCGAACTGCTCGGGCAGCAGGACGGTCTGACGGAGCCTCACCAGACTGTCCTGCTCGTCCTGGTCGAAGACCGCGGGGGCGTTCGTCACGCACATGCCGGAGCTGCAGCAACGGTCCCGGTCGACGCTCACCTGCATGTCGGGCACCTTTCGCCAGGGCGGCGCCGGCTGCCCGGCGGCCGCCTCTCGTTGTCACGGTCAAACTAGCCGTCGCCGGTCCGCTTACGGACGGGTACGGTGGCCGGACCGAGAACGGCTGAATCGGCCCCTGTGCGTGAACCCCCATGGCCGCACAATGCGTTCAACCCGTGGTACTTCATCGGAGGGGGCGGCGGACCCGGCCGCGCGGACGGCCTCACAAGCCTTCGGCGGTGGCCAACTCCCGTACGGAGGCCACCGTATGGGCCTCGGCGGCGCTCCTGTCCGGCCGGCAGCGCACCGCCCGGGCGAACCGCCGGGCTGGCCCGGCGGGGTGGCGGGGGCCGCGCCGGAGGCCGTCGAAGGCGACCTCGACGACCGGTTCCGGCCGGACCGGCACCGTCCGGGCGTCCCCCGCCCGGTCTCCCGGGCGGCACCGCACTGGTCGTACGGCTCCGCTCATGACAGAACCTACCCGGGGCGGAGGCCTCGATGCCGCCGCGTCGCGGTCAACGCCTCGGTACGGACGGTCTGTTCGAAGCGGCCGTCCGGGCTGATGCCGGCCAGCGCCGTCCGCAGGTCCCGCTCGAAGGCGTCCTTCCGGCCGCCGAGCCGGGCGGGGGTGAAGGAGGAGTGCGAGAACTGGAGGCCGATGACCTCGTCGAGGGTGCGGTCGACGCGGTACGTCCAGTGCGCGGCCGTGACGCGGGGGAAGGGGGAGCGCCGGAGGACCTCGCGGTTCGACTCCTCCTGCTCCGGGCGGGAGCCGTCGGCTCCGCCGCCGGGGAGCGTGCGGTACGCCTCCCGCACCTCGTCCACGGCGCGCGACCACGCCGTCCCGGTCGGTTCCGTGGCGACGATGACCACGCCGCCCTCAGAGTTGACGAGGCCGTCGAGGTCGGCGAGGACCTGCTCGCGGGACATCCAGTGGAACGACCTGCCCATGACGCAGAGGTCCAGCGGGGGAAGGCCCAGCGCGCGCAGGTCCGAGGAGTCTCCCCGCCTCCACCGGATGGTGCCGACGCCCTGCCGTTCGGCGATCGACCGGCCTTCTTCGAGCATGCCCGGTTCCGGGTCCACGGCGATGACGCGGGCGACCAGCCGGGACAGCGGGAGGGCGAGGATGCCTGGTCCGCATCCGAGGTCGAGGACCGTCTGGGTCCCGTTCAGCCCGAAGGCCTCGGCGAGGAAGTCGAAGAGCTCCCGCGGGTACCGCGGCTGGTAGCGGGCGTAGTGCGACGCGCCGGAGGCGAAGAGCTCACCCGGGGAGGACATCCGGACCTCCGACGACCGGCCGGGGCGTGCCGGGCGGGTTCACCGCGGCCCCGCCCGGGCGGGTGAGGGGCGGCAGAGCCTCCGGCAGGCGGTCGGCGGCGGCCTCCCAATGGGCTCGCGTCCGGCCGGTGCGCGGCGGGGGCCGGCGGTCCTCGGGAGGCACCGGGAATCCGGTCGTCACGGGCGGGTGCACGGGCGTTCCTTCGGCAGGCGGCGGGCGGGGCGGGCAGGGAAGGCGAGGGTGCTGGGTTGCGGTGCGTATCGCCACGTGCACCATAAGTCACAGGTAGGTGGTTCGTCCGACGACTGATCGCCGTCGCTCCAAGCCGAGGAGGCGGGACATGGCGCCCCACCCTCACCCCGACCCCGCGAAGCCGCGTTCCGCACCTCGTCCGGGCCTCGCGGACACGACCTGTGTGATCACCGGAAGCGCGTCGGGCATCGGTCGCGCCGTCGCCCACGCCTTCGTCGGCGCGGGAGCCCACGCCGTCCTGGTGGACCGGGACTCCGACGGGCTGCGCCGGGTCGCCGGAGAACTCGGCCCGGCGGCCTCCGTGGTGGTGGGCGACATCTCGCGGCACGCGGACTGCCTGGAGGCCGCGCGGGCGGCCGAGGGGACGGCGCTGCCGGTCCGGTCGCTGGTCAACTGCGCGGCGAGCTTCCTGGCCCTCGGTGAGGGCGCCGGCCCCGCGGACTGGGACCGGAGCCTGGGCGTGAACGTCAAGGGCAGCGCGATGATGACGTCGGCGCTGGCCCCCCTGCTGCGCAGGGCGCGAGGGGCCTCGGTGGTCAACGTCGCGTCCGTCTCGGGGCACATCGCCCAGCCCCGCCAGTGGACGTACAGCGCCGGCAAGGGGGCGCTGCTCGCGCTGACCCGCTGCCAGGCGCTCGACCTGGCGGACGACGGCATCCGGGTCAACAGCGTCTCGCCGGGCCTGATCTGGACCCCGGAGACCGACCGGATGACCGGCGGCGACCGGGCGCGCTGGGGGCCCGTGCTCGGCGACCACCACATCCTGCGGCGGGTGGGGCAGCCGGAGGAGGTCGCGGCCGTCGTGTTGTTCCTCTGCGGGCCCGGCGCGTCGTTCATCACCGGCGCCGACCTGCCGGTCGACGGCGGCTACCTGGCGATGGGCCACAGCAGGTCGGAACCCGAGGTGCTGCCGGGGCGCAGGGACGACCGGGCCCACGCCCGGCACGTGGACGGGACGCCCGCATGATGCACGCCGTACTGGCGACCGGCAATCCCCGCAAGGCCGCCGAGATCGTCGAACTGCTCCACGGGGTCCTGGAGTTGCTGCCCCGGCCCGGCTGGCTTCCCGAGATCGTCGAGGACGGGACGACGGTCGAGGAGAACGCCTACCTCAAGGCCTCCGCGGTGGCCCTCGCGACCCGCCTGCCCGCGGTGGCCGACGACACCGTGATGGAGGTGGACGCCCTGGGCCTCGCTCCCGGGCTGTTCTCGGCCCGCTATGCCGGCGAGGGCGCGGGCGACGCCGCGAACGTGGCCAAGGTGCTCGCCGAGATGGCGGGTGTCGCCGCCCCGGGCCGGGGAGCCCGGGTGCGCACCGTGGCGCTGCTCTGCTACCCGGACGGACGGCGGGTGGTCAGCGAAGGGGTCGCCCGGGGCCGGATCACCGAACGCCCGCTCGGCGACCGCGGGTTCGGCTACGACACCGTGTTCGTGCCCGACGACGGCGACGGACGCACGCTCGGCCAGATGACCGCGGACGAGAAGGCCCGGCTGTACTGCCGGGGGCGGGCGTTCCGCGGCCTGGCCGCCTCCCTGAAGAGCGCGGCATGCCGGTCGCGCTAGAGCTCGGCGGACACGCGACGGTCCTGATCCGGGCGGACGCCTTCACCCTGCTCTGCGACCCCCACCTGCACGACAGCTACCGCGGTGGCCTCCTCGGCTTCGCCCCCGCTCGACGCGTCCTGCCGCACGCGCTGCCCCGGCCCGACGCTGTGTGGATCTCCCACTCCCACCGCGACCACTTCGACCTCGCCTCCCTGGCCCGGCTCGACCGGGCGCTGCCGGTCCTGCACCCCGACGACCCGAGGATCGCGCACGCCCTCCATCGGCTGGGCTTCCGCGACACCGTCGTGGTGCGCGACTGGACGGCGTTCAGCCCCCGCCGGGGCGTCGAACTGACCTGGACGCCCTCGACGATGGCCGTCCCCGAGCACGGGCTCTCGGTCCGCACCCGGGACGCCTTCGTCTGGCACATGGTCGACAGCCTGGTCACGCCCGCGTGGGTCCGGCGGCTGCTCGCCGACGGACCACCGCCGGACGTCCTGCTGGCTCCCTGCCAGCCGATCGAGGAGACCCGCAGTGTGGAGGGTGTCCCACCCGGAGTGGACCCGGACTGGTCCGACCCGCTGACGGCGCTGATGGCACAGGTCCGCCCCGCGCACGTGGTCCCGCTGCCGGAGGGGCAGTACGGGCTGGGCGAGGCGGCCTGGCTCAACGGGCACAAGTTCCCCGTACCGCCCCGGCTGGTCGACCGGGCGCTGCGCGCGGACGACCCGGACCGCCGGGTGCTGCGCCCCGGCCCGGGAGACCGGCTCACCGTGACGGGAGGGACCGTGCGGTGGGAGGAGGCCGCCGCGGAGTGGGTGCGCGCCACCGACGAGCCACGCGACCGCAGCTACCGTCCGGGAAGCTGGATCGGCCGGCTGGCCGCGGGCCCCGGTCCCGCCGCCGGGGACGGCCGGAGCGCGCCGGACGGCCCCGACGGAGCGGCGGCACTGGACCGGCTGTTCCCCGGGCTCCCGGGGCTCCCCGGGGCTGACGCCCCCTCCGGCCGGGCGACGGTGCCCGGCCTGCCCGAGCTCGCCGCGGCCGCCCGGGGCCGGCTGCGCGCCACCGCGTACCGCTTCGTCACGGTGGGCGCCGGCGCGGAGCCGCTCGCGGAGCGGACCGTACGGCTGGGCGTCGAGGGCACGCTGTCCGCCCTGCCGTCGGCGAGCGTGCCGGACGTCGAACTGGCGGTCTCCGTCAGCGACCTGGACGACCTGGTCGACGGGCGCCTGGGCTACTCCGCGGCGCAGTACGGCGGGCGACTGCGCGAGGTGCGGCCCGGGCCGGCGGCCGATCCCGACGCCGGCCCCGCCGTCGTCACCAGCCGGCATGACCCGGTCCCCGCCACCGGGGCGGTGATGCTGTCGGGCACCGGGCTGTTCGCGATCCTGCTGCGCGCCCGGCTCGGTTCGGCGCTGGTGGAACTGGACCACGAGCTCGACGCCCGACTCCCGGACCGTCCGGTGCCTCCGGTGCGTCCGGTGCGTCCGGTGCGTCCGCCCTGCGCGCCGCCGGCCCGTACCGCTCCCCCGGTCGTCCGGTCGCAGCCGAGGGCCGGGGAGCAGCCGCCCCGGTTCTGGCCGCGCGTCGCCCGCTGCCTGGCGCGGGGCGAGGACCCGTCCGCCGCGTCCGGGACCTTCACCGACACCGGTCGTACGCACTACCTCGGTGTGCTCGGGCGCGGCGAGTGGCCCGCGCCCGGGCCCGGGCCGGACGACGGCGTGGGGCTGCTCGTGCTGACGAGCCTGCTGGACGCCCAACCCCACCTCGGTGGCGGGGTGCGGTTCCCGGATTCCTCCTACCGGCGGTTGCTGACGAACATCGAGCACTCTCCCGTCCGCCGGTGGCGGGTGGCGACGGCGCTTCCCCCGGGGGTGCGGGTGCCCCGGTGGCGTGCGGCCTCGCTGTTCCCCGTCTCGGCCGAGCGGCTCCGGGCCGACCTGGCCCGCCGGGGCTGGGACGGCGAACTGCTCGGCCCGGTCGGTCCCGACCCCGCCGTGACCGGCGGAGCCGAGCGCTGCTGGTGGCTCGGCGTGCCCCCGCTGGAGGGGCCGTCCGACGGCCGGCGGGCCCTGGTCCTCCAGGAGTCGCCCGGGTGCCGGCTCCACGGTCTGGTCGAGGCCGCCCCCGGGCCGGAGGACCCGGCAGTGGAACAGCCCGACTTCCGCGTGCGGGCGGCGCTGTCCCGCCCGTCGCCGCCACCGGACGCCGTCCTGCACGCACTGCTCGGCGGTGACGTGCGGTTCTCCTGGCTGCTGCCGCCCCGGGAGACCGTGCGGAAGGCCGGGCGGGCCGTGGACCCGGTCGCCTTCGCGGAGCGGGTCGCCCTGCTCGCCCTCGCGGAACTGGCCCGCCGGGCGTACCCGAGGACCGGGCCGCCACCGGCCGGCACCGGCTGACCCCGACCGCCCCCGGCCGCTTCCGACCGACCTCAAGGACCGTGATGCTCTCCGAACTACCGCCCCGGCACCGCCCGGACCACCTCCGTGCCGCGTGCGTCATCCTCGACGGGCAGGACCGGGTCCTGCTCACCGAACCGCGGTCGGCCGACGAGCGGCCCGGCCTGCCCTGGGCCGTCGTGCCACCGGGCAGCACCGCTCGGGAGACCGCCGCGGACGTGGCCCGCCACGCCTGCCGCCAGCGCGTGGCCCCGACCCGGCTGCGCTACCTCACCGAACTCCACCTCCCGCCCGGCCCCCACGGGGAAGCGCCGCACGACCTGCGGGTGTTCGTCCACCGGTACGCGGGCGCCTTCCGGCGTACCGCACCCGGCCCGGACCTGCGCTGGAGCCCGCCGCAGTCCGGTACCGGGGAGGGCCTTGGACTCGACGCGGCATCCGCGTACTGCGTCGGCGAGTTGCTGCGGCACCGCCCCGACGACGCCGCGGACGACGGCGGGATCCGTGCCGTGGCCGAGATCGAGGACGAGGCGCGGCGGCTGATCGATCCGGTCCCCGCGCTGTGGCGCAGGGACGGAGCGGCCCGCGTGGTGGTCATCGGCCCGCCCGCCGTCGGCAAGAGCACCCTGCTGAAGCGGCACACCGCCCGCGCCCCGGACACCGAGCACGTGCGGGACATCGTCCCGGTGCGCCGGGACCGGGGCCGGGGCCCGGACAACTACCTGACCCGCTACCTGCGCGGGGACGACGCCTCGGGGTTCTTCTGCCAGATGGAGACCCTGCTGCTGCGGGTCCTGCAGAACCTCCGCACCGGCGAGAGCGGCGTCATGGACCAGGACGTGCACAGCTCGCTGGCCTACGCCAAGGCGCTCCGGCTGAGCGGCGCCCTGAGCGCCCAGCAGTACGAGACGTACTACCGCTACCACCACCTGCTCACCTCCGCACTGCCGCCGCCCGAGGCGGTGGTCCACCTGACCGCCCGTACCGACGTGCTGATGCGCCGGCTGCGCCGCCGCGACCGCGTCCTGGAGCGCTCGTTCACCAGCTCCTACGTGTCCCTGGTGGCCCAGTGCTTCGAGGACGTGGCCGAGGAGCTCGCCCCGCGGATCCCCGTCCACCACCTCGACACCTCCGAGCTGAACCCCGACCAGGTGCTGGCGCGCTTCGAGGAGCTGCTCCCCGTGCGCGCCGGCTCCGCCGACCGAAGGACCGACCGACATGACCAAGCCCAAGGCTGACTGGCGCAATCCGGGACCCGCCCCGACCGGCGGCCCGCTCATCGACACGTTCGGCCGGGTCGGCGGCGACCTCCGGATCTCCGTGATCGACAAGTGCAATCTGCGGTGCACCTACTGCATGCCGGCCGAGGGGTTGCCCTGGCTGGAGAAGGAGGAGCTCCTCACCGTCGACGAGATCGACCGGCTCGCCCGGCTCTTCCACTCCCTCGGGGTGCGCGACTTCAAGATCACCGGCGGGGAGCCGACCGTCCGCCGGGAACTGCCCGAGATCGTGGCCCGGGTGTGCGCGCTGGAGGGGGTGGACGTCTCCATCACCACCAACGGGTTGCTGCTGGACCGTCTGGCCCGCCCCTTGCGGGAGGCGGGGCTGCGCAGGATCACGGTGTCCTGCGACTCCCTGATGAGGCACCGCTACGCCGAGATGACCCGTCGGGACGCCTTCGACAAGGTGACCGCGGGGCTGGAGGCGGCCCGCGAGGCCGGATTCGACCCGATCAAGATCAACTGTGTGGTGATCCGCGGCAGCAACGAGGACGAGGCCGTCGACTTCGCCCGCCTGGCGCGGGAAGGCGGCTACGACGTGCGCTTCATCGAGTACATGCCGCTGGACGCGGAGCGGACCTGGGAGCGGGAGAAGGTCGTCCCGGCCGCCGAGACGCTGGCCGCGGTCTCCGCGGCCTACGACCTGGCCCCCGTCGTCCAGGACGCGCCGCAGCCGGCCACCTCCTTCCGCTTCGCCGACGGGGCCCCGGGGGTCCTGGGCTTCATCCCCTCGGTGACGAAGCCCTTCTGCGACAGCTGCAACCGCATGCGGACCACGGCCGAAGGAGCCTTCCGCGTCTGCCTGTTCGCGCTGGAGGAGACCGACCTGCGCACCGCGCTCCGCTCCGGTGCCGACGACGCCGAACTGGAACGGCTGGTCCGCGAGGCGCTCTGGCACAAGTGGCCCGGACACAAGATCAACCACCCCGACTTCGTCCGGCCCGACCGCAGCATGTCGATGATCGGCGGCTGAAGCCGTGAACGGCCGTGTGGTCTCCTTCACCTGGGGCCGGGGGCTGGGCCACGTCTCCCGCCAGATCGCCGTCCACCGCGAACTGCGCGGGCTGGGCCGGGACTCCCTGCTGCTGACCGAACGGCCCCAACGGCTGATCGACGACTACGGCTTCGCCCAGACCGTCCTGCCCACCGACGCCGACAGCCTGGTCGGCGAGCCACTGCACGGGACCGGCCCCGCGGTGGACCACGGTCTCGCCCGGGCCATGGTCGCCTGGGTGCTGCGGCCGGACGACGTGGTGCTGCACGACGTGACGGTGCAGCGGGAACTGTACGACCAGGCCGCCCGGCTGGGCTGCCCCCAGTTCCTGGTGCACCGCTTCCAGCGCAACCGCCCCGACCCGCCCCGCTGGGTCTCCCGCCACACACCCGCCATCGGCACGATCTACCTGCTGGGCGAGGCCGGACCGGAGGAAACCGTCCACGGGGTGCGCGTGCTGGGGGTGCCCCACGTCGTCCGACCGCTGCTCGACGACCGGTCGCCCTGGCCCGAGGACACCCGCGCCCTCCGGGTCGCGGTGGTGGCTGGCGGCGGCGGGCACGACGACGCGCCCAGATTCCTCACGGCCGCGCTGCACGGCATCCGCGCGTTCACGCGCGGACGCCCCGCCGGCGTCGACGTCCTGGTGCTCACCGGCCCGCACTTCGACGGAGCCGTCCTCGTGCCACCCGGCCTGCCCGGGCCGGTGCGGGTCCGCCCGTACCTGGGGCCGTCGTACGACGTGTACCGGCACGCCGACGCCGCGATCACCCACGCCGGGTACAACACCGTGCAGGAACTGGTCCGTTCCGGCCTGCCGGTGGTGGCCGTACCCGGCGTCCGCGACTTCGACGACCAGCGCGTCCACCTGAAGGCCGCCGACAGCCCGAACGTGGTGGTCGCCGACGCCGAGGAGCACGCCATCGCCCGGGCCCTGGCCGAAGCCCTCAACGGCCCGTCCGGCACCCGGGCCCGGCCGGCCGCCACACCCGCCCCACAGGCGGACGGCGCCGCCCGGATCGCCCGCGACCTGGTCGCCGCCACCTCCGGCGTCAGCGGCGCCGGGTCACCGTGACGCCCGGACACCGCCCCCGCTCGACACGGTCGATGTCGAGCTGACCACCGAATCCTGCCCTCAGGGGCGTTGATCTTCCTCGGCTTCGGGAGGATGCCCCGTGGCAGCCGTGCGCGTGACCGTGTGGGACGACCGCGACCGGGCCGGCGGAGGCCGCACGCCCAGGGACCCGCCGCCGTCAACGCCGCCCTGCGGGAGTTCTGGGGCCGACCCGGTTCCGCACCGGCTACCGGTCCCGCCCTTCGGCCGCGGGCCTACCAGCCGACTTGCGGACTGCCGGACCAGGGGCGGTGATAGGAGGGGAAGAACAGCGAACCCGCCCGCGGGCCGTCCGGCCCAGGAGGAACCATGTCGCACCACAAGTCGAACAAGGACGTCGAGGGCGACCCCGACACCGGCCACGGCCGCGGCCTGCCGCGACGCCCCGACGAGGCCGAGCTCGAGGAGCGCACCGAGGAGGACCGCGAGGAGGTCGGCCTGGCGCCCGACGCCGACGAGGCCGACGAGGACGGCAGATAGGAGCAGGGCCTGGTGAGCCGCCCGCCCCGGTGGTGGTCGGCGTCCTGCGCACGCTCCCGGCCGACCGACGCGCTCGGGCGTCGGCCGGCCGGGCGGAACCGCGGGATCAGAAGGTGAGGTTCCAGGCGTCGATCGTGCCGGTGTCGCCGGAGGCGCCGTCCTTCACGCGGAGCTTCCAGGTGCCGTTCGCCGCGCTCGCGGAGGCGTTGACGGTGTAGGTCTTGGCGACGTTGTCGGTGCTGTCGCTGTTCGGGAAGTCCTCCAGGAGGTAGACCGTGCCGTCGGGCGCGACCAGGGAGAGGACGAGGTCGCCGCGGTAGGTGTGCTTGATGTCCACGCCGACCTTGAGCGTCGCCGGGGCGTTGCCGGTGACGCCGGTGACGGTGATCGGGCTCTCCACCGTGGTGTTGTCGGGGATCGCCACGTCGGCGGTGTTCTCGAAGTACGTGCCGGTGGGCTGGGTGGCGCCGCCGACCGCCTTCAGCGCGTCGACCTGGCCCTCGCCGAAGAAGGAGTTGTCGGCGGTGGTGCCGGTGCAGCGGCTGTCGGAGGCGGGGCAGGCCAGGTCGTTGGCCTGGCTCGCCAGCCGGGCCCGGATGTCCGCCGGGGTGAGCGAGGGGTTGCTGCTCGCGATCAGCGCGGCCACCCCGGTGACGTGCGGGGAGGCCATCGAAGTGCCGCTCTTGGTGCCGTACTTGCCGCCGGGCAGGGTCGAGTAGACGCCGGTGGCACCGTCACCGCCGGGCGCCGCGACGTCGATGACGCCCCGGCCGAAGTTGGAGTAGGAGGCCTTGCCGCTGCCGCTGCCCGTGGCCGCGACGGTCACCACGCCGGGGAGTTCGGTGGGGATGTCGATGCAGGCGTTGGTGATCGTCCGGGTGACCTTGGTGGAGTCGTTCGGGCTCTCGGTGTCGGTGGTCTTGTTGGCCAGGTCGTAGTTGGCGTTGCCGGCCGCCGCGACCTGCAGCGAGCCCTTGCCCTCGGCGTACTCCTGGGCGCGCTTGACGCCCTCGATGATGGCCGCCTGGTCGAGGTCGTTGGGGCAGTTGAACTGCCAGGGGTCGGTGTAGTAGCTGTTGTTGGTGACCTTGAAGCCGTGGTCGCCGGCCCAGACGAAGCCGCAGACGGTGTTCTCGGCGTAGAACAGGGTGCTGGTCGGCTCGGCGATCCGGACCGACGCGATCTTCACGCCCGGTGCGACACCGATGACGCCCTTGCCGTTCTTCGCGGCCGCGATGGTGCCGGCGACGTGGGTGCCGTGGGTGTCCACGTCCCGCCAGGCGCCGGTGCGGGCGTCGGGCTTGCCGTAGGCGCAGGAGACCGAGTCGGCGGCGTCGAAGTTCGGCGCGAGGTCCTGGTGCTGGTCGTCCACGCCGGTGTCGAGCACGCCGACCTTGACGGACGGCGAGCCGGTGCTGACGCTCCAGGCCTGGTCGGCCTTGATCTGCGTCATGTCCCAGCGGTTGGACTCGGTGAGCGTGGTGGCCGCCTGCGCCGGGTTGGCGGGCAGCGCCGGGCTGTAGGCGTCGGCCGGCACGTCGGAGGTGCGGGTCGCGCCGACCTGCTGGATGCCGGTGACGGTGCGCAGCGCGGCGGCGAAGCCGGCGCTGGTGGAGTGGGCGACGATGACGCCGATCTGGTCGTAACTCGAGAAGACCGTACCGCCCTTGGCGGCGACGGCGGCCTTGGCGGCGGCGATGTCGGCGGGGGCGCTGATCACCAGGTAGGCACGGGTGCCGGCGGCCCAGCCCGCGGCGGCGGGAACGGCGGGGGCCTGCGTGGTGGGCGCTTGTGCCGCGGGCGCGGAGACGGCGCCGGGGACGGTGGGGGTGATGGTCGTGGTGGCGGCGGTCGCGAACGCGGTGGGGGTGGCGAGCGCCATGGCCGAGAGCACGGCGAGGGCTGCGGCCGGGCGGCCGAGCCGCCGGGATATCAGGGGTGACACGTATCCTCCGATTCAGACCGTACGTGAGGGGGATCGCACGGGAATTGAGGGAAACATGCCAGATTTAGCAGGAGTTGGGGAAGACTTTACGCCCGGCGACTTTCCACGGAAGCGTTACGTTTTGATGTCACGGGATCCACAGCCCCCGGGCGGGGCGTGGCAGCATCCTCGGCCTCACGCCTCCGGCCACTCGGCCGACCGAGGCCTCAGGGATCCGTCGGGGGCGGCCTTCGACCTGAGGTGGAGTCCTCCGGGCGGGAAGATGGGTCCCGGGGCGGAGACGCTCCGGACCTGAGGTGGACGCCTCGTAACGCTACTGGCTGACACTCTGTCAACTGTCTTTGTTGTGACGGGTGTTGATCGCATCCGTCGGTCGACTTCGGGAGGACGGCATGGCGGACGGGACGGCGGATCCGAGGCGCGGGAGACTCGGCTCGAAGGGTCGACGGTGGCGGCGCCCGGTCGGGCGGTCGGCGATCATCGCGCTCGCAGGCGCGGGCCTGCTGGCGGCCTTGGCCCCGGCCGCCGGCGCGACGGACAGCCCGGCGGCGCCCCACCGGGTGGCGGCGGCGGGCGGTGAGCGGACGGCGGACGGGGCGGCCCTGGACGCGGTGGTCCGGGCCATGGTGCGGGAGGGCGGGGCGGCGGCGACGCTGGCCCGCGTCCGGGAGAACGGCTCCACGGTCTGGAAGGGTGCGGCCGGCGTGGCCGACCTGGCCACCGGTGCGCCCGCCGATCCGGACGGCCGGTTCCGGATCGGCAGCGTCACCAAGACCTTCGTCGCGACGGTGGTCCTCCAACTGGTCGCGGAACACCGGATCGGCCTCGACGACTCCGTCGAGAGCCGCCTGCCGGGCGTGGTGCCGAACGGCGCCGGCATCACCGTGCGCCAACTGCTCAACCACACCAGCGGCATCCACGACTTCACCGAGGACCCGGCGTTCGACGCGAGCAACGAGGAGACGCTGCGGCAGTGGCTGGCGGGTGGGCGCTGGACGTCCTACCGGCCGCAGCAGCTCGTGGACATCGCCGACAAGTACCCGCCGTACTTCGCCCCCGGTCAGGGCTGGCACTACTCCAACACCGACTACGTGCTCATCAGCATGATCATCGAGCGCCTCACCGGGCGCAGTTGGGCGCAGGAGGTGGACCGCCGCATCATCCGGCCACTGGGCCTGACGGGCACCTCGATGCCCCTCTACTCGCCCTTCATCCCCGGCTCCCACGCGCACGGCTACTACAAGCTCCCCGCCGGCCCCGCCGACGTGACGCTGCTCAACCCGTCGATGGCGTCCGCCGCCGGGGCGGGCATCTCCACCACCGCGGACCTCACCCGCTTCATCGCCGCCCTGCTCGGCGGGCAGCTGCTCGGCCCGGCCGAACTCGCCGCGATGAAGGACACCAGCGGCCCGAACGCGGCCGCCGGCTACGGCCTCGGGCTCCAGCGGTTGACCACACCCTGCGGCGAGTTCTGGGGACACGACGGCGGCATCCCCGGCTACAACACCCTGCTGGTAGGCGAGGTCACCGGCAAGCGGCAGTTCGCCACCTCGATCAACCGGTACGACCTGTCGGACCATGCCGCGATGCTGAGGACCTCCAACGCCCTGTACTCCGCGGGCACTTGCGGCGGCGGCCCGTCGGCCTCCTCGCCGTCGGCCCTCCCGTCCGACGCCGCCGCGACACCGTACTCCGCCGGACCGCTCGCCTGAGCGTTTCGACGCACTGAAGGCCGCTCCCGGTCACTCGAAATTCACAGCCCGGGGTCTACTCGCATAGACAACGATGGGGCATCCTGGTCCGATGCCGGCACTCGAAGCCCGTCGCCCCCCGTTTCCCGGGAGCGGCAGGCGGTGGCGCCGGAGGGATCGGTCGGCCCTCGTGCCGGAGCACTGTCGCGTCACAGCACTGCGTACGACCCCTACGTCCGGGCCGCTTGCGTCGGCCCGGCGCCGGACCTCCCGCCCTCCCAGCGAGGCGCGGCAGGAGGGCGGGGGTCGAGTCGGATGCACACCATCCTCACCGGGAGATGCAGATGAAGCCACGCACCGCAGCCACCGTCGTCGCCCTGGCCCTGGCCGGCCTCGCCCTCTCGGCGCCCACGGCCGGCGCCAGCGGCACCAAGCTGTCGCAGTCCGCGGCCGCCGGCCAGTTCAGCGGCGCCGGCATCACGTGGAGTTCCAGCGGGGGCTGCACCACCAGGTCCAACTCCACCTGCACCTCGTTCGACCAGATCAACTCGGGCACGGTCAGCGCCGTCATCACCCTCAAGCAGGCCAGCGGCTGCGCCATCAACATCACGGGCGGCACCGAGGTGGGCCACGCCTCCGGCACCTACAGCCACTACAACGGCTACAAGGTCGACATCGCCCGCAGCTCCTGCATCGACGGCTACGTCCAGAACAGCTTCACCTACATCGGCCTCCGGGGCGACGGCTACCCGCAGTGGCAGGCCGCGTCGGGCAACCTGTACTGCAACGAGGGCAGCCACTGGGACGTCCTCATCTACTGACGCCGCCCCCGGGCCTTTCCCCGGGATCTTTCCGGACCAGGACACGGCGCCGTGACGGGGACCGAGGGCCCGTCACGGCGCCGGACCATGCCGAGGAACGCGCCCTCGGCCTCACCGTCGCCGACGGGCTGCCGCGGGTCCAAGGCCTGTCCGCGCCAGGGCACTTGACCGCCCCGCCCGCCCGCGCCCCGTGCGGACGGGCGGGGCGGCGCGCGTCACGGGGCAGTCCGCCGACCGGCAGCTTCGCGGACGCGGGCACGCAGCCAGCGGTGGGCCGGGTCGTCGTCGTGGCGGGGATGCCACAGCATGCTGACGCGCAGCGGCTTCACGTCCAACGGCACCGGGAAGGTGACCAGTTCGAGCGGGTCGGCCAGACGGCCGGCCAGGGCGGCCGGCACGATCCCGACCAGGTCGCCGGCGGCTACCAGGCGCAGCGCCGTGGTGAAGCCGGGCACGGAGGCCGCGACGGTACGCCGCACTCCCTCGGCCTCCAGCAGCCTGTCGACCGCGGTGCGCAGGCGGCCGTGACGGGAGACCACGACGTGATCCCACGCCGCGAAGCGGGCCGCCGTGACCTCGCCGCGGCTCAGCGGGTGACCGGCGCGGACCACCCCGAGCAGCGGCTCGCGGACCAGCCCTTCCGAGCGGAGGTCGGCCTCCTTGGAGGCGTTGACCCCGATCGCGACATCCGCGGCGCCCTCGCGCACCGCCCCGCCTTCGTCGGCCGCCCGCCCTTCGCCGAGGAGGCGCAGCTGGACGCCGGGGGCTTCGGCGCGCACGAGGGCCAGCAGGTCCGTGCCGAAGCACCCGATCAGGTCCTCGGGCGCCAGAACGGTGAAGCTGCGGCACCAGGCGGCCGGTGCGTCCTCCTCCGCGGGCCCCAGCAGGTTCCGGGCGTCCTCGACCAGGGCTCGTACCCGCGGACGCAGCGCCAGCGCGTGCGCGGTCGGCTTCAGTCCGCGGCTGGAGCGCACCAGCAGGGGATCGCCGAAAGCGGTCCGCAGCCGGCCCAGGGCCCTGCTGACGGCCGGTGCCGACAGGTCCAACCGGCGGGCCGCCCCGGTGACGCTGCCCTCCTCCAGCACGGCGTCGAGGATGACGAGGAGGTTGAGGTCGAGGGACGTGACTTTCACCAAGTGAAAATAGCACTTGCATTCTTTTCACTGGTCGCAATCCGCGACCGCTCCTAGGGTCGTGAGCACCGCCGCAGGATGCGGCCCCGGACGCCCCGGACGCACGGTCCGAAACCCCCCGCGTACGAGGGGAGACGGCGGCCACAGCAGCCCGAGAACGGGCCCGGACACGACATCAAGGAGCACCACCCATGACGGACGACACGATGGACGACCCCATCGACCCGGTCGAGCTGGTCGAGCTGGTCGAGCTGGTCGCGCTCGGCAGCCGGGCGCTGGCCGCGGCCGGGCACGGTGACATGGTGTGGGGACACCTCGCGGTCCGCGACCCGGACGGGCGCGGCGTGTGGATGAAGTCGGCCGGCTGGGGGCTGGAGGAGATCACCCCCGAGCGCGTCCTGCTCGTCTCGTGGACCGGCGAGCGGCTGGCGGGAACCGGACGCGTCCACCTCGAACACCACCTCCACACCGAACTCATGCGGGCCCGTCCCGAGGTGCGCGCCAGCGTCCACACCCACTCCCCGACGGTCAACGCCTTCAGCGCGCTCGGTGAACCGCTCCGCGCGCTCAGCCACGACGCCGTCGTCTTCGCCGAACACGGCCTGCCCCGGTACACCGCCACCGACAACCTCGTCCGCACCCCCGGGCTGGGCCGCGCGCTCGCGGCCGACCTCGGCGGCGCCCGCGCCTGCCTGATGCCCGGACACGGCCTGGCGGCGGTCGGTCGGGACACCGCCCACGCGGTCATGTACGCGATCCTGCTCGAACGGGCCTGCCGGACCCAGCTCACCGCCCGCGCCGCGGGCGAGCTCCGGCACTGGACCGGCCATCAGGAATGCCTGGAGAAGGACGCGGTGGCCTGGCCCGACAGCCAGATCGACGCCGGCTGGCGGTACTGGCTACGCCGAGCCGCACTCCTCCAGGCCCACTGACCCTTCCCGTTCCCGGAACGCCCACGCGGAAGGAACCCCGCACGTGGACCCCCACACCTCCCCGATACCCGTCCCGCCGATACCCGTCCCGCCGACCGCGCCCGCCGCCGGGACCGCCGCCACTCCCGGGGCGGGCGCCCCGGGCGGCAGACGGCGGATCGGCACCTGGGCGGTCGCCCTCGCCTTCTGGGCCGTCACGGCCGGGACGACGGTGCCCACCCCGCTCTACCCGCTGTACGAGCGCGCCTTCGGTTTCTCACCGCTGGCCGTGACCGTGGCCTTCGCGGTCTACGCGCTGGCCGTGGTCGCGGGACTGCTGGCGCTCGGCGGGCTCTCCGACCGGTACGGCCGCCGTCCGGTCGCCGCCGCGGCGCTGCTCACCGCCCTGGCGGCCGCCGTCGTGTTCCTCCTCGCCGAGAACCTGGCCGCCCTCCTGGTCGGACGGGTGCTGTCCGGGCTGGCCGCCGCGCTCATCACCGGGACCGCCACCGCCCACCTGGCCGAACTGGCGCCCGCCGACGGCCGGTTCCGTGCCGGGCGGCTGGCGCTCGCCGCGAACATGGGCGGCCTGGCCTGCGGCCCGCTGCTCGCGGCCGTGCTCGCCGACACCACCGGCCGGCCGCTGCGAGCCGTCTGGGTCGCCGCCGCGGCCCTGCTGACGGCAGCCCTGGCCGCACTCGCCGTGGCCCCGGAGACCGTGACGCCGAGGGAGCGGGGAACCGGGTCGGTCGCCCGCGCGCCCCGTGTGCCGACCGCCCTCCGCAGGGAGTTCCGGCACGCCGCGCTCGCCGCGGGCGCGGGGTTCGCCGTCCTCGGCGTGCTCACCGCGGTGACCGGGCTGTTCCTGACCGAAGTCGCCCACCTCCACGACCTCCTGGCCACCGCGGCAACCGTCTCCCTCGCTTTCGCCTGCACCGGCACGGGCCAGCTCCTGGCCGCACGACTGGGGCGCGCCGCCCTGCCCGCGGCGTGCACCGGGCTGATCGTCGCGGCCGGGCTGATCGCCGCCGCCGTGGCGGCCTCCTCCCTCCTGCCGCTGCTCGGCGCGGCGCTGACGGTCGGCCTGGCGACCGGCGTCGCCGTCGGCCACGGGATCGCGCTCATCGGCGCGCGCACCCCGCCCGGGACCCGCAGCCGTACCGTCTCGGCCTTCTTCGCCGCCCTGTACACCATGCTGGCCCTGCCGGCCGTAGGCGTCGGCGCGCTGATCGGCGCCGTCGGACTGCGCACCGCCACCACCGTCTTCGCCGCCGCGGTCGCCGCCCTGGCCGCCGCCGTCCTCCTGACCCAGCGGGCACCCGCCCGCCGGTGACTCCCCGGAGACCGGGCCGGCCGGCCACCGGAACACGCCGGCAGGCGATGAGACGGTCCCGCAGCCGCCAGGAGCTCGCTCATCGGCGAGACGGCGACAGCCCGCGTGAACCGTTCGTGGGCAGCCGGCCGTATCCACCGATGAGGTGACCACCCGACAGTGTCCCCTCGTCAGTTCCGGCTCCGTGCAGCCGTGTTGGCGGAGTGCGGCGGCAGCACGGCACGGGGCCGCGCTCCCCCGCGCTCCACCACTTTTCGCCGCCCATAGATTTCGGAGAAACCCTCTTGCACACCAGCAGGTTCACCTCGGTCACCCTGGCCGGCGCCATGACACTGGCGGCTCTCGCCGTCGGCGTCGGCCCGGCGGTCGCCGCTCCGTCCGACCCGGTCGACCCGGCCTCCGTCACCGTCTCCCCGGGGGACCAGGACGTGGAGGTCTTCGCCGAGGACGGTGCCATCAGCCGGACCAAGGTCCCTGCCGCCTCCCCCTTCGTCGGCGCGCCGGTCATGAACGCGGCCGGCGCCACGGCGGACGGCACCGTGACGAAGATCGTCAACAACGGGAGCACGGACAGCAAGCTGGACGTGGTCATGATCGGCGACGGCTACACGGCCTCGGAGCAGGACAAGTTCCGCAAGGACGCCGCGGCGAAGTGGAAGGACATCAGCGCCGTCGAGCCGTACGCCACCTACCGCAAGCTGTTCAACGTGTGGGCCGTGGGCGCCGTCTCCGCCCAGTCGGGCGTCTCCGGCGACCCGAAGCAGGACACCGTCCGCAAGACCGCCCTCGGCTCGCGCTTCTGGTGCAACTCCATCGAGCGGCTGCTGTGCGTGGACATCAAGGCCGTCGACACCTACGCCGCCAAGGCCCCGCAGGCCGACCTCGTGATCGTCGTCGCCAACACCGCCAAGTACGGCGGGGCCGGCTACGGCAGCACCCAGTCGCCGCTCGGGTACGAGGGCATCGCCACCGTCGCGGGCGGCAACAGCGCGTCCGGCCAGATAGCGGTGCACGAGACCGGCCACTCGCTGGGCAAGCTCGCGGACGAGTACTGGGCCGACGGGGCGGGGCCCTACCAGGGCGCGGAGCCCCCGCAGCCCAACATCACCACCCTGAGCGCCGACCGGATGCGCCAGGACAAGGCCAAGTGGTACCGCTGGCTCGGGAAGACCTCGCCCGACGGCGGCACCGTCGGCGCGTACCAGGGCGGCAGCAACTACCCGACCGGCCTCAACCGGCCGACCGACAACTCCGTGATGCGCTCCCTCGGGCGGGAGTTCAACCTCCCCGGCCGCGAGGCGATGATCGCCGGCTTCTACCGGCACGCCTCCACCCTCTCCAGCAGCACGCCGGTCACCACCCGCCTGACCGCGACCGACCACCTCACCGTCGACCTCCCGGTCTCCGGCACCAAGCTGCGCTGGTACCTCGACGGCAAGGAGGTGACGGCCCTGCGCGACCACAAGTCGATCTCCGTCTCCGACCTCGGCCCCACCGGCTCCAAGCCCGCGGCCCACGAGCTCAAGGCCGTGGCGAACGACCCCACCTCGGCCGTCATCGACCCGGCCCTGACCCCGGCGCTGACCCGCAGCCTGGTCTGGAGCGTCACCCGCTGACCACGGGCGTGGACCCTCACTGCCGAGCCGGCGAGGGTCCACGCCGACCTGGTCCGACGCGACGTCACCCTTACTCCGGACGCCGGGTCGCCGTGTGCTTCCGTCGCTGGTGCCCGGCCGTGTTGTTCGAAAGGATGCTCAGGTGGCGAACTTGACCCGGATCTTCACGATGACCCGTACCAACTTCCGCTCGGCCGACCCGGTCGAGCGGTGGACCGCGCGTGCGACCTGGGCGGCGCTGACCGCGACGGGCTGGCTCGCGGTGATGTTCACGACCGTCTGGGGGGCCATGGTCGCCGGGGTTCCCATCGGTACCGTCAGGTGGCTGGCGGTCTTCCTCTCGCTGGCGGTCCCCGCCGTCTCGCTGATCGCCGTCACCTCCGAGGCCGGCGGGCGTACCGGCGCTCCGGCGCTGACGGTCGTTCTCCTGCTGGCGGCCGTCCTGCTCGTCATCGCCTTCGTCTGAGTCGGGGGGGCGGCCCGCCCCCGGGCATCGCCTACGGGTGCCTCCTGCCCGGAGTGCGCGCACCGGGGACCACCCGGAACCCGGGGACGGGCAGGCCGCCCGCAACACTCGGGCGGCCTGCCCGTCAGTCCCCGGTTTCCCCGGTTCGCGGCTATCCGAGGCCGCGGGCGTCCTGCTTCAGCGCGGTGTCCACGGTCAGCGCGGTCGCCACGACCAGGCTGAGCAGCGGGTCGGGGAGCGGACGGTGGATCTGGAGAACGTAGTTGTCGGCCGTGGTGAACATCGTCTTCGCCAGGCCCTCCCAGGTCTTCGTGATCCGGGCGATCTCGGTGTCCGTCCCGTCGACGATGGAGAAGTTCCAGGCCCGCCAGTTCTCGGCCTTGATCGCGCCGACCTTCTGACCGCCGACCTCCAGCGAGAAGTTGATCTTCCCGATGGCGTTCTGCTGAACGATCTGGCCGACCTCCTGGCCGTCCGGACGCTGCACGATCACCCGCGACTTGATGAACTTCGCCGGACGGGTCAGCAGCAGCACCGGGGTGCCCTGCGCGTCGCGGATCTCCAGCTTGTGGGTCAGGTACTGGTCGATGGAGAAGAGCAGCCGCACCACCTTGCGCAGGCCGCTCTGGCCGACCTGGACCACCGAGCCCAGCGTGGCGCCCTGCTGGTCGAAGACCGAGTACTCGTTGGTCAGCTCGATCAGCTTGGCCTTCTGGTTCACCACCAGGACGGGCTCGGAGAAGAGGGTGCCGCCGCCACCGTAGACCGGTCCGACGCCCGCCTGCTGCCGTACCTGGCGCTGCACCTTGGCGGAGTCGCCGACCGCAGCGGTCGGCCCCCCGGGGAAACCGGGGATGTTCGTGTTCTGGGACATGCCCGGCAGGCTAGGGCCAATCCACCGTCAGCAGCGAGATCGTTTCGGACGCTCACCCGGCGCGCCGGGGACTCCGGGTCGCGAATTCGACCTGCGGATCGGCGTGTTGCGAACGAGGGCCGACCGACGGCCGGCACGCGTGTGGCCGATGTCACATCCGCCGATCGATCACGGACGGCGGAAAAACCGTGCGACATCGAACGGAGCCGCACCCGTAGGCACGTACCCGTCGGCCGGTACGGGCACCCGGCTCCCCGGCCTACGCCCCCCGGGCGCCTCAGGCCGGGGCCGCGGCGACGCCGAGCCGCCACGCCTCGATGTCGCGGTAGTGGATCGGCCCGGGGCCGCGACCGATGTTGCTGCCGACGAGGTGGAGGCGTTCGGTCCGCCAGGGCCGACCCACGAACCCCGTGAGCCCGGCCGCCGCCAGCGGCACACTGACGGAGTCGTCGCGGCGGGAGCGGGCCAGGGTGAGATGGGGGTTCAGCGGCCGCTCCCTGAAGTCGATCCCGCAGGACCTGGCGAGGTCCCGGACGTCGGCGGCGAGCCGGTGCAGTCCTTCCAGGTCACCGTCGACGCCGGTCCACAGCAGCCGCTGGTCGAAGTAGCCGCCGCCGCGCAGGCCCAGCTGCAGGGCGGGGCGCGACGGGGCCGCGGCGGCCAGCGCCGACCGCAGCAGCGGCGCCGCCGCGGACGACTGTTCGCCGAGGAAGGCCAGGGTGATGTGCCAGTCCTCGATCCGGTTCCACCGCAGCCGCGGGTAGCCGGCATAGGCGGGTCGCAGGGCCCGGGCCAGTTCGTCCTTGGCGTCGTCGGGCGGGGCGAGCGCAACGAAGACGCGCAGGGTCCGGGGTTCGGGGTGATCGTCCACGAGGGGGGAGGGTAGTCGACGGTCGGCGCAGCCCTCGACTCTCCCGTACGGGCCGGCCGGGCCCCGGTGCGGCGGCCCCGTCCGACCGCCGCACCGGGACGCCGTCAGGTCAGAGCACGACCTCCTTGAGGAGGCCGGTCGCGACGTCGAGGACGAAGCCGCGCACGGCGTCCGTGTGCGGGACGAAGGGACTGGTGCGGATCCGGGCGGCCGACTGGCGCACGTCCGTCTCCAGGTCGGCGAAGGCCTCGGCGGCCCACGGCGGCTTGACGCCGGTCTCCTCCCGGATCGACTCGCGGAAGGCGTCGTCGCCGAAGGTGAGCATGCCGCAGTCGGTGTGGTGGATGAGGATGATCTCCCGGGTCCCGAGCAGCCGCTGGCTGATCGCCAGCGAGCGGATGGCGTCGTCGGTGGCCACCCCGCCGGCGTTGCGGATCACGTGCGAGTCGCCTTCGGCGAGGCCGAGCGCGCCGTACACGTTGAGCCGGGCGTCCATGCAGGCCAGGACGGCCGTGCGGCGGGCCGGCGGGAGCGGGAGCGGCCCGTCGAAGGCCGAGGCGTAGTCGGCGTTGTTGCGCAGGTAGTGGTCGGTGGCGGTGTCGGTCATGGTGGACGGCTGTCCTCTCGGTGCGGTCGGATCGTGGTCGGCCGGGACGCGCGGGAGCCCCCCGTCCCGCCCGCGGGTGCGTGCTGCGGGCAGCACGGAGCGGGCGGAACGGAGCAGCGGGTGAGCGCGTCCCGCCGGATGCGTCCGGAGCGCCGCTCGGAGGGTCCGTCGACCGGGGCGACGGCCGACCCTCCCTGCGGCGGCGAACGACGGCCGCCACGGCGGTGCCGTTCGGAACGGAGCGCAACGGAAGAGCGCAACGGAACGACACGGCCGGGCGGCTGGAACGGGCGATCAGACGATGACCGGACAGCCTGTGGAATGGATGCGGCCGAAGTCGATGTGACGACGGCGGACGAGCACGGTCATGCGGGCACCGTACTGCCCGCCGGAGCGGCCCCGCCCGGGATTCGCCCATTCTCCACTCCGCCGGGTGACCGCCTCCGTGGACAGCCGAGCTGCGGCCATCCCACACGTTCCCTCACGTCACATGCCGCCCTCTCGGACCGCGTCGGTCGGCGCCGGGTTCTCGGGGAGCCGCCAACCGCCGCCGCGGTCCTCCTTCGAGAAGCGCGCGGCGAGATCGGGAACGTGGAGGAAGCAGGCCAGTGCGGTGGCGGCCTGGAAGGCCTCGATCGCACGCCGGCGAACCGCTTCCCTCACGGAAAACGGTGGCGAACCCAAGGATCGACACACCACCCTCGGATGACCACGTGATCGCGGAAACACAGGTGCGTGATGACGGATTCCCGCCCGCCCAGCAGGACGACACCCCGCCGAAATACCCACCGACATGCGCTAGTTGATGCGCCACCGCGCCCGGCCGTCGCCCTTTCTCCGGAACAGCGGCCGGCGCACCGATCGACTCGACCCCGGAAACCTTCAGCAACCTCGCGAGCTTCGGCGAACACCACGGTGGTGTTCGCTGCTCCCCGGTGGATCGGATGCTCGCGCCCCCGGAGCGGCACTCTTCCTGTGTTCTTCCTGTGCCCTTCCTGTATTTCTCCTGGTTTGGCAAATCCCTATCCTGCCATCACTTTCAGTGACTGGCCGCCATACTGACGGTCAGTCACTCTGACACTCGGGGCGCAGGGGGGATGTACGTGAACCGGACGAGGGTGATGAACCGGTCCTTTGCCGCCGTTTGGGTGAATCCATTGCAGGACTATGCGATCGGTGGCCGAAACCGACGGGGATTCAGCCAGTTGGCATGCGATCCAGACAAAATCATTCCGCCCCGTCGATCCGCCTTCTCCGGCATTAGGATTCCTGCGGCATCAGGACAACTGTCCTGGTGAACACTGGCCCTGACGGGCCAGGAGATTGGGGAAGAAGAGGGGGAAATGGCGAACTCGCCAATGAGGGCAGGGTCGGCACGGCGCTCACGCGCCAGGATCCTGTCCGCCACGGCCATGATGCTGGCCGCGACCGTCATGGGGACGACGGTCGCCCAAGCACTTCCGTCCGACACGGCCCCGGAGCCGCTGCCGGCCAACTACCGCGCGCAGGTGGTCGAAGCCTGGCAGGGCGGCGGCACAGCGGTGAAGGACGCGGCCGCACGGGCACTGGTCGGCTCGGACGCCGACATCACCACGTTCTTGACCAGCACGCTGAGCCGTGCTCAGGCGTCGGACGAGCGCTTCGCCGTCATCAAGATGCTGAGCAGCACCGGTAAGGGCGTGCGCGACGCCGCGACGAAGGCGCTGAGCGGGTCGGACGCCGACCTCCACGCGTTCGTCACCAGCGGCTGGCAGAACCCGATGATGGACGACCGCCGGGCGGCGATCGTCACCATCGTCGACGGCGCCGACGTCGCCGTCCGCACGGCCGGGACCAAGGCGCTCGGCGACGGCACCGCCGAGGCCATGGACGCCTTCCTGACCACCGGCCGGTTCAAGGCGCAGGAGGAGGACGACCGGGTCGCCGTCCTGCGGCTGATGGACGTCTACACCGGCCCGGAGTTCACCAAGCAGGCCGGCCGGGCGCTCAGCGGCACACCCGCCGACATCCGCGGGTTCCTGGAGAACGGCCAGCTCCTCGCCCAGGCGAGGGACCAGGAGACGCTCGACGTCAAGCAGCTCGCCCAGACCGCGAAGGACGCCACCAAGCGCGCCCTGGAGGAGACGGCCGCCGCCCAGGAGGCGGGCGCCCGGGCCGAGAAGGCCGCCGAGACGGCCAAGCAGGCCGCGCTGACGGCCGCGGACGAGGCTGCCAAGACCAAGGACGACGCCGAGAAGACGGGCGCCGCGGCCAACCGGGCCGCCGAGGCCGCCCAGGGTGCGGCGGAGGCCGCGAAGACCGCGATCGACGCCTCCAACACGGCGGTGGCGGCAGCCAAGACGGCTGCCACGGCGGCGCGTTCGGCCGCTTCGGCCGCGGCCGCCGCCGGCCAGGCCGCCAGCCGCGCGTACAACGCCGCTGCCGCCGCCGCGGGCGACCGGTCCCAGGCCAAGGCGGCGAGCGACGCCGCTGTGCTGGCGCGCAACGCCGCCGCCGGTGCGCGGGACGCGGCGTCGGCCGCCTCGTCCGCCGCCGACGCGAGTGCCCGGGCGGGCCAGGCCGGCTCCGCCGCGGCCCGCGCCGCCAACAACGCCGCCGCTGCCGCCGAGTCCAGCGCCCAGGCGGCCGGTTCCGCCGGCCAGGCCACCGAGCAGGCGGCCCGCGCCCGCAACGCGGCCACCACCGCCCGCAACGCGGCCAACGCGGCCAGCACGGCCGCGACCCGTGCCCAGAACCTCGCCACCGCGGCCGCCGCCGCGGCGGGCGAGGCCAAGGATCTGGCCAACCGCACCGCCGACCACGCGGAGAAGGCCGCCGCAGCGGCCGACGCCGCGGCCGCCGCCGCGGGCCAGGCCCAGGACTGGGCGAAGATCGCGGGGCAGCACGCGGACGCCGCCGCTGTCGCCGCCGAGACCGCGGCCTCGGCGGTGGCGAAGGCCCAGACGCTCGAGAAGCTGGCCCGTGACGCCGAGGCCGTGCAGCTGGAGTCGGACAAGCAGCTCGGGGTCACCCAGGCCGACCTGCTGCTGAAGGACGATCAGGCCACCCAGGCGGACTTCAACCAGCAGCAGACCGAGGCCGCCTCGCAGGACGCCGCGACGAAGGACCTGGTCAAGCAGGCCGCGGCGACCGGAACCGCCACGGCGACGGCCGCCCAGGCCGGCCGCAAGGCCGCGGTCAACCTGCTGAAGTCCACCGGCTCCTGGACCCGGGCGTCGGCGCAGGCCGCGCTCTCCGGCACCGACGAGGCCGTGGTCTCCTGGGCCAAGTCGGACTACCAGCGCAGCCTTCAGCTCGACGACCGGGAGAAGATCCTGGCCGTCACGAGCATCGCGAACGCCAAGCTGGCGACCGAGGCGCAGAAGACGCTGGAGAGCACCGACCCGACCGCGGTCGAGAAGTTCCTCAGCGGTGGGGCGCTCCAGGCCCAGGCCGAGGACCTGCGGGTGCGGACCGTCTCCCTGGTCTCGGACGGCGGCAAGGCCGTCCAGCGGGACGGCGGCGCGGCACTGGCCGACGGCCGGGTGTCGGTCCTGGCCGCCTTCCTGTCCAACGGCTACGCCAAGGCCCTGGCCGAGGACGACCGGGTGGCCGTGGTGGTCGCCACGGACGGCGGCGGGCCCAACGTGAAGGCCGCGGGCGCGGTCGCCCTGGCTGGACCGGCCTGGATGCAGCACGAGTTCGTCCGCAAGACCCAGTTCACGGCGGCGCAGAAGGACGCGGACACCGACGCGCACGTGTCGTCCGTGCTGAGCATGATCGCCAACGCCGCGAAGGACGCGGCCACCGCGAGCGAGAGCGCCCAGCGGGCGTACCAGATCGCCGCGGACGCGCGCCACGCGTCGGATGAGGCCGCGCACTGGGCGAGCCTGGCAGGGCAGTCGGCCCAGCAGGCGAAGGGGTACGCGGACGACGCCAAGGCCAAGTCCGCCGCCGCCGACGCCTCCGCGGCAGCCGCCGCCGCTTCGGCGCAGAAGGCCAAGAGTGCGGCGGCGACCGCGCAGACGGCCAACCGGCAGGCCAACTACTCGGCCACCCAGGCGACCACCTCCGCGAACCAGGCCGTGAACTCGGCGGCGAGCGCGAGGGCCTCGGCGGCGCAGGCCGCGGCCAGCGCGAGCGCGGCGGGCAAGGACGCCGCCACGGCGTCGCAGGCCGCGAGCGACGCCCACGCCATCGCCGCGCAGAAGCGGGCGCAGGAGCAGGCCGCCGCTGCCGCCGCCGCGGCGGCCCAGGCGAAGGCCAACGAGGCCAACCACGTCGACCCGGTGAACACGCCGGCCAACGACAAGGTGACCACTCCGGCTCCGGCTCCCGAGAAGCCCGCTCCGGGCTCTCCGCCGAAGGACGACAAGCAGCTGTTCAAGGACTACGGAGACTTCCTGGGCAGTGTCAGCACCTGGAGCGGGTTCGTCGCGGCCGGCCTGATGCTCATTCCGGGTGGCCAGCCCTTCGCGGCCGCCGTCGGCACGTTCTCGCTGGTGACGGGTGTGGCGTCGGCCCTGTACACCGGGATCGGCTACGGCTTCAGCAGCGACAAGTTCATCGGCTCGGTGGCATCCGTCGGCCTCTCCCTGATCGGTGGCCGAGTGGTCGGCGCGATCGAGAAGGGCGCGGCGGAAGCGGCCAAGTTCGGCGTGAAGGTGACCGAGAAGGTCGGCGAGAGGCTGGTGAAGGCCGGACACAGTGCCGTCTCGTCCGTCGTCAGCTGGTTCTCGAGCGACGACTGATCAGGTGATCGCTAGGCAGTGAGTGATCGGCCGTGTTCGAATGGCCGTGACAGAACAGTGGCTGTGGAGCCCGCGTCCGACGCGGGCTCCACAGCCGGAACGAGGGGGGTGTGCGGTGTATCCGTTGGGGCTTGGTGTCGTTTCGTGGTGGTGGCTCGCGATTCTGGCGACCGCGGTGTTCTGGGCGGTGCTGGTGCCGGGAATGCCCACGCGCACGCACCGGATCAGCATGGCGCTGGCGCCGGCCGCGATGGTGGTCTTCGGCCTCGGCAGCTACTACGCGAAGCACATGGACGCGGCCGCGGTGCTCGCCATGTACTCGTTCGCGGTGGTGGCCTTCCCGGTGGGAATGGTCGGCCACCGCAGGAAGTTCGCGCAGCGCCTGATGGAGGCGAAGGAGAGGGGCGAGTCGGAGGACAACACGTGGCCGCCCGCCATGATGGCGCAGGTCTTCGTGTCCTTGGTCGTCTTCGGGACCGCGGCGATCTGGACCACCCGGTAGCGGCTCGGTCCACGGCTCACCCGCCCGCGACAACCTTTTCCCCGGGCATATAGGCCGTACACGAACATGGCGGAATTCCAGATGCTTCCGAAGCGGGAAACGATCTTCCGGAAGTCGACCCGCTCGTGATAGCAATGGTGCCGGTCGGGGCCGGGGGTGGCCGGGGGTGGCCGGAAACGCCATTCGACCAGGTCGCCGGTACGTGCACCGACTCGGCAGGTCCGCTGCGAACCAGCAGCAATTGACGGCTAATCAGGGGGTTTTACTCATGCGTTCCATCACCAAGATGGTCATCGTCGGCGCGGTCGCCGGCACGGTCGCGGTGTCCGGCGTCGTGGGCGCCGTCGCGGCTGACCGCAGCGCCGCCGCGCCCGGCGGCACCGCCGCCGCTCCGAAGGCGCTGACCGCCGACGACACTCCGCCGCCGGCCGTGGAGGACTTCGCCTACCCCGGCGCGGACCAGATCTTCGCGGACCGTGGCATCCGGCTGAAGAGCGGTGACGGCCACATCGTCCTCGTGCCCTGCGCCCCGGGTCTGCTGGAGGTCGACGCCCGGAACATGGCGGAGACCGACAAGGTCGGCGGCGGCCGCTTCTGCTTCACCACCACCGGCACGTCCGGTCGGCTCAGCCTGGAGCTGCCGTCGACCTACGCCGTCTCCACCTCCGACTACTCCGTCCACGTGGTCATGGTGAACGGCACCGAGACCAAGATCCACGACCTGAAGCCGAACACCTGGAACAAGGTCGGCGAGCTCACCGACCCGCAGCAGCGCCCGTTCACCCTGCTGGAGCTCACCACCTCCAAGTGAGGCTCCGATCAGGCGGTTTGACGCACGCCTGATCCCCCGGCCCCGGCCCCGGCCCCGGCCCCGCCGCGCGAGTGGCGGGACCGGGACCAGCGGGACCCGAACCATCCGAGCGGCCCGCATCGCCGCGGCCCGCGAGCGGTGCGAACGCCCTCCGCGCCCACCCCGCAGACGGCGGCCGACTCCACGAAGCCCGACGGGGCCGCACAGCGGGACTCCGACCGCCAGGATGTCGAACGGCCGGGCCTGCGCTGCGAGTTACTCGGCAGCCGGCTGCCGTCGCTCGGCGGTGGGCCACCGGCCGCACAGGCCGGCGAGCCGGCTGCAGGCCCGCCGCTCGTACCGCTCCAGGCGACTGAGCGGGTGCAGGGCGACGGCCTGGCGGCCCGTCAGAGGCCGCACGATCGCGGACTCCGTCGGACGCGGGCGGCTCACTCGTCCCCGGCCTCGGCGACCACGGGCCCGAACTGCCGGGTCAGCCTCACCGCTGACCTGCCCCGCAGGCCCTCCGCGCTCCAGGACAGCGCTTCGCGATCGTCGGCGAAGACGCCGACGGGAAGCCCGCCGGACCACATCGGACCGATCGCTACCCGAATTCACCTCTTATCGTTGGGAACCCTGTTCATGCCTCGCAACTCCTCGCTCCGCTCCCGACGAGCGGGCGTGCTGGTAGCGGCCGCCGCCGCGGCCGCCGGCACGATGACCTCCTTCACCCCGGCCGGCGCGGTGACCGGCGACGCCGCCGCCGACGGCTCGTACGCCTACACCGCCCGGATCGTCGTCGGCGACGCCCTGCGCGGCTGCACCGGCACGCTGGTGGACCACTACTGGGTGCTGACCGCCGCGTCCTGCTTCTCCGACGACCCCGCACAGCCGCAGGCGCTGGCGGCCGGCGCGCCGAAGTGGAAGACGACCGTCACGGTGGGCGCCAAGTCCGCCGACGTGGCCGAGCTGGTGCCGCGGCAGGAGCGCGACCTGGTGATGGCCCGCCTGGCCACCGCCGTGGACGGCATCACCCCGCCGGCGTTCGCCACGACCGCCCCCACCTCGGGAGAGAACCTGCGGGTGGCCGGGTACGGCCGCACCAAGGACGAGTGGGCCCCGCTGAAGCCCCACACCGGCTCCTTCACCCTCGGCACCGTGAGCGCGACCGGCATCAGCGTCACCGGCACCGGCGGCGCGGCGGTCTGCAAGGGCGACACCGGCGCCCCCACGATCCGCGAGACGGGCGGCAAGTCCGAACTCGTCGCCGTCGCCTCCCGCTCCTGGCAGGGCGGCTGCCTCGACACCCCGGCCACCGAGACCCGCACCGGCGCGACCGCCACCCGCGTCGACGACCTCGGCGGATGGGTCTCCTCGACCGTGGCCGCCGGCGGCGTGTCGGTCAAGTCGGACACCAAGCTGACCTCCGGACAGTCGATCGTCGGCGCGGACCTGAAGCTGACCATGCGGCCGGACGGCGACCTGGTCGTCACCCACAAGCAGGTCGACAACGGGATCCTGTGGTCGAGCGGGACTTCGGGCAACAACGGCGCCTGGGCGTACATCCAGCCGGACGGCAACCTCGTCGTCTACAAGAGCGACGGCAACCCGGCCGCCGGCACCGGCGCCCTGTGGGCCTCCGGCACCTGGGGCCAGAACGGCGCGTTCCTCAAGCTCCGGAACGACGGCAACGTGGCCATGGTCAAGGCCGACGGCAGCTCCGTCCTGTGGTCCGCCGGCACCATCCGCCTGGACCAGAAGCTGAACAGCGACACCAAGATCAAGCCCGGTCAGTGGTTCCAGTCGCAGACCGCCGTGGTCGAGATGCAGGCGGACGGCAACCTGGTCCGCTACCGCCGCGCCGACGCCGAGCCCACCTGGAACACCAACACCTCCGGGAACAAGGGGGCGTGGGCGTACGTGCAGACGGACGGCAACTTCGTCCTCTACAAGAGCGACGGCAACCCGGCCGCCGGCACCGGCGCCCTGTGGGGCTCCAACACCTGGGGCCAGAACGGCGCGTTCCTCAAGCTCCAGGACGACGGCACCTTCGCGCTCTACAAGAAGAACGCCGCCGAGACGGTCGCCAACACCGTCTGGAGCGCCACCACCTTCCGCTCCGGCACCCAGCTCGTGGCCGGCCAGCAGGTGTACGCGAAGACCACCCGCCTGGCCATGCAGTGGGACGGTGACCTCGTCCTCTACCGCCTGAGCGACAACGCGGTCCTGTGGCACAGCAACACCGCCGGCAACGGCAACGCCTTCCTCCGGATCCAGCCCGACGGCAACGCCGTCGTCTACTCCGCGGACGGCAGCCGCAGCCTCTGGGCCTCCGGCACCTTCTGGTCGGCGGGCGCCGTCACCGAGCACCGAGGAGGCTGCGTTCGAGGCGGCGACGCCCGCGAGGATCAGCAGCGAGTCACCCGGGAAGAAGAAGCCGACCAGCA